>DASUPM010000560.1:0-4421 GCA_036281095.1 Pseudorhizobium sp. | reverse complement strand
AGGAAATCGACATCGAGGCTGACGTGAAGCAGCCCGTTGGCTGCGGCGACCGTGTCGAGGAAGCCGCGCAGCAGAACCGCAATGCCATGCTCGTCGATCGAGCGCATGTCATGAACAGCAATTTCCGTCCGCGCAAGAACGTCCCGTTCGGCCGGATCGACGCTCCGGATGCCGATCATGCAGACGCGGGAGGGATCGACGGGCCTCGCAAGCGGCGGAAAGAACCCGTCGAAACCCTCCTGGCCGGTGAAGTAGGCCACAGGCACACCGTGCAGGTTTCCGCTCCGGGTCGAGGTCAGCGAATGGAGATCCGTATGCGCATCCAGCCACAGAACGAAGAGAGGCCGGCCTAGCTCTGCCGCACGGCGCGCGAGACCCGACACGGTTCCGGCTGAAAGAGCATGATCGCCCCCAAGGAAGACCGGCATGCCGTCGCTGCTTTCGCGGTAAGCGACATCGGCCAGAAGTTCCGTCCACGCGACGATTTCAGAAAGATGATGGACCGCCTCGTTCTCGTGGGGCACGGCTGGCGGCACCGCCGGCTGAAGGTTTCCCAGATCGCTGACGTGATGGCCGAGCTCTCCGAGCGCTCCGGCAAGGCCTGCGACACGAAGGGCACTCGGACCCATCTCACATCCCAGCCGGGATGCCCCTTCCTGAAGCGGAACGCCAATCAGCTTGCAGTGCATTCTGTTCTCCTTCGAACCTGAGGACATCACAAAAGCATGGACAGTTTGAACAGTCATATTTGCCAAGAATGGCGCCCGCTGTTATCAGAATGACATGATAGGCTGGCCAGTTTGACAGATGGATGAATTTGACGAGAAACTGGTCACGCTGCTGCGGCACAATGCACGGCGAAGCATTTCCGATCTGGCGATCGCGTTGGAAACCTCCCGCGCCACCGTGCGCAGCCGCATGGCAAGGCTTGAGCGAACGGGAAGCATCATCGGCTACACGGTTGTTCTGAGAGCCGACGCGGTGGAGTCGCCGGTACGGGGGATCATGATGATCGAAATCGAAGGCCGGGTGACGGACAGGGTGATCGGCGCACTGGGCGCCTATCCGGAAATATCGTCCATACACACCACCAACGGCAGATGGGATCTCATCGTCGAACTGGGTACGGGCAGCCTTGCCGATTTCGACGCGATCCTCCGGCGAATCCGGCTGATCCCGGGTATCACGGCAAGCGAGACCAGCCTTCTGCTCGCGACGCCGCGCACCACGCGCGCGCGGCTCGGCTGACGGCAGAAAGGTTCAACAAGGCTCAGTCGCCTGCGTTCAGTTCCGGAAACGTCTTCCTCAACTCTTCCGGGTTGCGGCACACGAATTCATCGGCACGCAGAGTCACGGCGATATTGTCCGCAACGTTCAAGGTTTCCTCGAATCGGACAGGAACGGGCTCGCCTTGCTGTCTCAGCAGCATCGCCTCATGGCGGAAGCCATGTTTCAGCAGCCAGTCCCTGGGGGCTGTCAGACTGAGATCCACATGGATCGCGCCATTGTCTTCCTTGCTGGCCTTCAACTTGTAGCTAACGGGGGATCGGTCTCCCGCTATGTCGATTTCGCCAGGGTAGCTGGCTTGCGTGAGGTGTTCGCTCATGCTCTCGTGCTCCTCGTATGCCGTCCTCAAAGAAAACCCCGCTTCGTGGACTTTGTTCCGGCAATCGGGGAGCGTCTCCTGCGGGAGAAGGCGCTCCCGGCATCTGGTAATCGAGGTGAATGCGATGGACGATCGGGACCTGCTGACGGCGCTTTTCAAGGCGGCGGTTGCCGCCGCAGATCCGCTCGCCTGCCTGCGGCGGCACCTGCCGAATGAGCCTAAGCGGGGGCGAACCATCGTGATCGGAGCCGGCAAGGGAGCTGCCCAGATGGCCCAGGCACTGGAGACGTTGTGGCCGCAGCCATTGTCTGGCGTTGTCGTGACGCGCTACGGTTACGACTGCCGGACGCAAAACATCGAGATCATCGAAGCTGCCCATCCCGTCCCGGACCAAGCCGGTCTGGAAGCATCCGCCAGATTAAAGGAGGCGGTGCGCGGGTTGACGGAGGATGACCTCGTCATCGCGCTGATTTGCGGCGGGGGTTCCGCGCTCCTGCCGTCACCGCCGGCAGGGTTTTCGCTTTCCGATGAGGTCGCGGTCAACGAGCTGCTGCTTGCTTCCGGTGCGCCGATCTCTGCCATGAATATAGTCCGCAAGCACTTCTCCACGATCAAGGGCGGCCGCCTGGCAGCCGCCACGGCGGCGCGCGTGGTCAGTCTCATCGTTTCCGATATCCCCGGAGACAATCCCGCCTGGGTTGCCTCCGGCCCCACGGTTCCCGACACGACCACGAGAAAGGACGCGCTGGATATCGTCGAACAATACCGCCTCCGACTTCCGGAGGAAGTTCTGGCCCATTTGAGATCGACGGCGGCCGACGCGCCGCACCCTGACGATCCGGTATTTTCTCGCCACGAGCATCATGTCGTCGCCTCGGCGGGCGTTTCCCTTGAGGCCGCAGCCAGGGCAGCACAGGAACACGGCATTCCGGCCGTCATTCTGTCGGATTCGATAGAGGGTGAAGCCCGCGATGTCGCGTTGGTCCATGCCGCCTTGGCGCGGGAAGCAGTCCTTCGCGGCAGGCCGTTTCCGCGGCCGGTGGTTCTTCTTTCCGGCGGAGAAACCAGCGTGACGTTGCGCGAGAAGAACGGGCGTGGGGGGCGCAACGGCGAGTTCGCTCTGGCCCTCGCACTTGCCCTCGACGGTCAACCGATCACCGCGCTTGCCGCAGATACGGACGGCATCGACGGCTCGGAAGACAATGCCGGCGCCTTCATCGACGGCACGACGGCCAGACGGCTGCGCGCCTGCGGTCTGGATGGCCGTACGCTATTGGCGGCAAATGACAGCTTTTCCGGCCTCAAGGCAATCGGAGACCTTTTCGTGACCGGGCCCACGGGCACCAACGTCAACGACTTCCGCGCCATCCTGATCCGCTGATCAGGTTTCGTTAAGCTTTCGACGTTCCTCGCGGCGGAATGCGCCTGGCGTATGCCCTGTCCTTTTCCGGAAGCAGCGGGAAAAATAGGCCGGGTCGGAGAAGCCCAGGCTGTCCGCGACCTGCTGGATCGTCGCAGGGGTGAAAACGAGCGCTCGCCGCGCCTCGTCGATGACACGGGACATGATGAGATCGTGCACCGTCATGCCCGTCACCTCCCGCACGATCCGGTTGAGGTGGGTCGGCGACAAGTTGAGAAGGCGTGCATAGGCCGAGGCCGGCATCTGCTTGCGGAAATTCCTGCCGATAAGTTCCTTGAGCGTCTCCACCCTTGCCTGGCGCGCATCGGTCCCCGCGTCGGAGTCCTGAGGATTTGCCTGGCGACCGGTGAGCATCAGCAACGTCGCGAGATAGGTCTCGATGAGGTCGTTTCTGCCACTGCGGCGCGCTTCGAACTCCTCAGAGAGCCTTCTGATCGTTGCGTCTATATAGTCGCCGTCGCTCAGGTTGATCGAAATCACCTGAGGAACCGCAAGCCAATGCGCAGCCCGCTTCCGGAACTCCGCGGTCAGACGCAGGTGGTCGGAGACGACGGTCACGACGAAGCCGTCGACGTTGCGCGTGAAGCGGTACCCGTGGCTGGCGCCTGGCGGCATCGTCACCATGCACGGCGCTGCCAAAGGAACCGTGCTGCCGGAAAGGATCGCGTCGCCTGCGCCGTCGCGAATGTACAGGAGCTGGAAGAAGCTTTCATGCCGGTGCAGCCCGATTTCCCAGTGGTAGGTGCTGCTCCTGGCCGCGATCGTTTCGCAATGCAGCCAAAAATCCGGCCGTTCCGCCCGCCCTTCGCCATACAAGTCATATGTAGGGACCGCAATCGCCATCAGGCGGCTCCTGTGTTCGATGTTCGATTTGTCCCATGATACGGACTGAAAGTCCATTTCGGATCCCGCCTCCGGGGATTAGCATTTCACAAGTTCGGAGGATTTGATGCGTACCCAGGTCGCCATCATCGGTTCAGGTCCTTCGGGACT
The DNA here is from genome assembly GCA_036281095.1 of Pseudorhizobium sp. Lineage (GTDB taxonomy): Bacteria > Pseudomonadota > Alphaproteobacteria > Rhizobiales > Rhizobiaceae > Neorhizobium. The sequence goes on along the minus strand of DASUPM010000560.1, from coordinate 402 downwards.
GCTTCTCGGTCAATTGCTCAGCAATGCCGGGATCGACAACATCGTCATCGACAGGGTCAGCAAGGACTATATCCTCGGCCGGGTGCGTGCGGGGGTGCTCGAGGAAGGCATGGTCGGTCTTCTCGAGCGGGCTGGCGCAGATCGGCGGATGCATGCTGAAGGCCTGCCCCATGAAGGTATCGTCCTAGCTTTCGACGGGCAAGACCACCGGATCGACCTGTTTCGCCTCACCGGCAAGCGCGTGATGGTCTACGGCCAGACGGAACTTACTCATGACCTGATGGACAGGCGCGAGGCCTGCGGAGCCCCGTCGATATATGAAGCGCAAAGTGTCGTGCCGCACGAGTTTTCAGGCAAAGCCCCCTATATCACTTATGAACTCGACGGCCGGACCCACCGCAT
>DASUPM010000559.1:0-3306 GCA_036281095.1 Pseudorhizobium sp. | reverse complement strand
GGACGTGAGCGGGGCAATCTGGGGCACGGTGCTCGCATTCGCGCCGCCGATTCACATGTTTCGGCAGCTGCGCGGCACCTATGGCCTGTCCCGCTTCGGCGCGGCGGTGCGCCTGTTTTTCCTGCTGATCGCCACGACGATCGTGCTTTCGCTGTTCGCCGCGCTGCTGGTGGTGTTGGGGTTGCTCGACTGACGCCCCTCACTCCCACTCGATCATTTCCGAGACGCTTAACCACTTGTTTTCCCGGTGTTCTTTGTAATGCCGGCGAACTTTTACCGTCAGAATGACCGTCAAAAGATTGCGCTTGGTCGCGTAGTGTGGCGATAGATGACGAAAGGTCTGGCGCTCCGCGCACCACTCACGATGTGGAACCGCAGCAATTGTGCAGCAGGTTGCTGCACAACCGGCTACTTCAAAGCGGAATGTCGTCGTCGGTGTTTGCGCTTCCTTCTGTGTATCGGTCATTGCATCCGTCTCCACGTCAGTCCCCACCTCAACCCCGCTAACGTCCAGCCTCATCGCAGACATCAATGACGCGGCTCGAAGCGTACAGCTCGGGAATATCCTTGCTGTTGACCCTGAATTGGCTGCGCCGCTTCGTGACCGGCTTTGCGGTGGAGACCTTTTCGACCTTGATGCCCGGATCGTAGTAGAACTTCATAGCGTCTTTGCCTCCCGCTGCCACGCCGGAGCCCGTTCCCGTGCAGTCGCCAAGATTTCCCGCGCCATCCATTCACGATCCGTCAGCGGCTGGGCCAATTTGCCGACGAACCGAACCACATCGGCGGCCAGCCGCTGATCTCCCTGCTCCTCCAGTTTCTTTGCCACGACCCACCACCCGCTCTCGACCGCTTCCCGTGTTTCCAGCAGCGTCTGCTTGCCCGGTTCCGGCCGGATGGTGCCACTGGCGACCAACTCCCTGGCCACGGACTCGGCCTGCGCCCGCAGGGAGGTGGACGCTCCCCGTCGGCTCGCTCGGTAGATGCCATCCTTCACGGCCTTCCGGCTTTGGCCGCGCACCGCACGCTCCGTGGCATTGGCCGCCACGCCCCGTGCGCGCAGATGGTGCGCGAACTGCGAGCGCCAATGGCGCAAGGTCGCCTTCTTGATGTTGAGCCGAACGCCGTCCTCGCTGATGGCCTTCACAACCAGATGTACGTGCGGGTGCGGCTCGTCGGTATGCAACACCATCACGTAGCGATGCTTGCCGTAGAACTCCTCCCGCGCGAGGTTGCGCACGGCGGCCATCACCTTTTCCGGCGGCGTACCCGACGGCATGGAGAACACCAACTTGTGGACCAACTTGGGGGATTTGCGGGTGCGCAAGGAGGTGAGGTTCGTTTGCCGCATCTCCTCGTCGATCTCCAACCCCCAATCCTCCGCCAGCGCCTTGCCGACTCGTCCCGGCAACGGCTGACCGTCATCGCCTTCCAGCGCCAAGTCGCCCTTCCTGCCGATGTAGTCGAAATGCCGGCCAACGGCCATCGAATCGCTGCTGCCGCTGGACAGTACCTTCACCATCACCTCGGGTGCGCGGTTGACAGTCAGGTGGATGTGCTCAATCTGTGCCGGTGTCAGCCGCCGCCCGGCCGCGCCGGAACCGCCGTGCCCATAGCTGACGATGTCCAGCAGCAACTCCCCGTCCCTCGGAAGTCTAAGTGGCCTTTTCAAACCCGCTCTCCCAACTGATGACGTTCGCCTTCAGCAGTTTCTTGATGTAATCGAGCAGTCCCTCACAAATCTCCAGCATCGCCCGGAACTCCTCACATGCCGAGCCGGGCAACCGGCCTCCTTCGTTCGCTGCCCTGGCGATCTGGTTGATGTTCCGGCCGAGGGCTGACAGCTCGTTGATGCTGTGTCGTAACGCCACCCGCTCCTCTTTCGGGAGCGGCACCAAGTGCCGCAGGTGGCTGCGCGTCAGGACCGACACATAGGTGGCCGGACGCATCCCGCGCGCCTCGGCACGGGCGTCCAGCAGCAATCGATCCTCGGGCCGCAGCAGCACCAAGACCGGGCGATCACAGGGGCTGCCCCTCCGTCTGCCGTGGCGCCGAACGACCTCCGCGTTGAGAGGCGCAACCGGCGTTGCCGACTGATCGCGCCGCGCCCGCAACTCCCTGACGAGCAACCGTTTCAGCCAGGCGGACTCGGACAAACACTCGCGCTCGGCTGCCGCCGAGATGTCCCGCTTGATCTCAGCGGTCACGCGCGCCTTGACGACTTCCGTGCAGCTCATAGGGCCTAATGTGGCCCAACACTTAGCCGCAGGCTATCCGGCGATACGAGGAACATTCACCTGAAACCTCACGTGCACCATGGCAGCGATGCAGCGCTTCAACCGTGTCGCCGACAGATGATCCCCTGACAGGCCGATGTGGGCGTGCAATCGAGCACGTGCGGCGGCCTGAGCGCTCCGGAAAATGGCCAACCTCTGCCACCGGAATGTGAGACTTCGCACAGCCTTCGAGTCGGGCTCAATGAAAAGTTGACTTGATGGCGTGGAACGGGTGAATCTGACGCTGGTCTCATTGCAGAACCGGCACTCTCCTGGAGCCCGTACGGTGTCCCGTCAGTCCGTCGCAGTGCTCGCCACGTGGTTCGTCCTCTTGGGCGGCGCCCTGCCAGGCTTGGCTTGCGCCGCGGCGACTCGCGATTGCTGCCCGGACGACGCATCCGTGCCCTGCGCCGAGAGCAATCCGTCCGAGCCCACTGGCGCTGCCGAGGCCTGCTGCGCAGTAGCCCCCAGCCCTGCCCAGGCGACTTCCGTAGCACCGGTTCGCGTCGCGACTGAAGCGCTGACCGTATCCGGCTCGCCTGATCCGTCGATTGCCTCCAGCCCGATGTTCGCACTCGCTCAGCCCGCCGCGCACCGCGACGGGGCGTTGATCATCGCGAACCCCGCCGTTCGCGACGGCTCCTCGATCTATCTGCGCACATTGCGGCTCCGCTTGTAACGACTGCTCCCCCGATCCCGGCCACACGGCCGGATTCTTCCTGTGTCTTCGATCAGTAGCCTGCGCATGCGCGCATCGCTGCCGCTCGAAGACTCTTCGGATCCCGGGAGCGACGTCATGCGTTGGACATTCGGTTTATGGCTTCTGGCCTCCAGTTTGATGGCCTCGGCCGCGGACGGGCAGGCATTGTCGTTCGACGAGGCTGTCGAACTCGCGCTGCAAAGCGCGCCACAGGTGACTGCTAGGGCCGAAGGCATCACGGCCATGCGCGAACTCGCCGTGAGCGCCGGCCGCCTGCCCGATCCCGCCCTCTTGGTCGGCGTGGACAACCTGCCGGTGGACGGACCGGAC
>DASUPM010000558.1:0-2896 GCA_036281095.1 Pseudorhizobium sp. | reverse complement strand
AGGAGCCGGCGCCAGGAGAACGATGCCGGCCATCTGCGGGCCTTTGCCGCGACGGCGGATCTCCTGGGCGAGCCGCAGCGCGATCCAGCCGCCCATGGAGGAGCCGACGAGCACCACGCGCGCCGGCGACAGGTGATCCAGAACGGCAAGCGCTTCCTCCAGCCAGCGGGAAATGGTCCCGTGGCGAAAGTCGCCGCCAGAGGCTCCGTGTCCGGAATAGTCGAAGCGGATGGCGGCGAGGCCCCGCTCCGCTGCGAACCGGTCCATCTCGGCGGCCTTGGTGCCCGTCATGTCGGAACGGTAGCCGCCGAGCCAGACCAGCGTGGGAGACGGGGCCGGGCCGCTCGCCGGACGATGGAGGATGACGATCTCCCTCGCCTCCGAAGCGTCTCCGACCGTTATCGTCTTCCGTTGCGGGGCGGTGGCGGGTGCTTGTTCGGGCATCTGGAAATCCTTCTGGAAAAAGGCGGATATAAAGGGAAGTTCTGCGTGACGGCGGCAGGTGATTTTTCTGGCGGACTGTGCTATTGACTTCGCCGTTGCGATTACGACATTGCCGACGCCCTCGCAAATACGTACGGGCGCTTCGGCCGCATATCTGGAAACAGCCAAGGAGAATACGACCATTCGCAGACCGTTCAAAGCCGATGCCCCCGTCAAGGAGGGGCCGCGCTCAAACCGGGAAATCCGGATTCCCAAGGTTCAGCTCATCGATGCCGAAGGCCAGAATCTGGGCGTCGTCGCTACAGACCAGGCGCTGAAAATGGCCGAGGAAGCCGGGCTCGACCTCGTGGAGATCTCACCAAACAACGATCCGCCGGTGTGCAAGATCCTCGACCTGGGCAAGCTGAAATACGCCAACCAGAAGAAGGCGGCCGAGGCGCGTAAGAAGCAGAAGATCGTCGAGATCAAGGAAATCAAGATGCGTCCGAACATCGACACCCATGACTATGAGGTGAAGATGAAGGCGATCAACCGGTTCTTCGACGACGGCGACAAGGTTCGCGTCACGCTGCGGTTTCGCGGCCGTGAGATGGCGCACCAGGAACTCGGGTTGAAGCTTCTGCAGCAGGTCAAGGAAGACACCGCGGAGATCGCCAAGGTGGAGGCCGAGCCGAAGCTGGAAGGCCGCCAGATGATGATGGTGCTGGCGCCGCGGTAACGCCGCGCCGCATCCGCCGGACTGCCGGTCCGACGGAGCGTAAATCCTCTCGTCCACCCGTTGCGCTTTCGACCGACTGCGGTTATAAGCGCGCGTCCGAACGGTCCGGCAGGGCATGCCGAGGCCGTTCTAAATGCTTGAAGCCGACCTCGTCAGCCGGCTTCGATACAAGAAACGGAGTAGCAAAATGCCCAAGATGAAGACGAAGTCGGCTGCCAAGAAGCGGTTCAAGGTTACCGCCACCGGCAAGGTCGTCGCCGCCGCCGCAGGCAAGCGCCACGGCATGATCAAGCGTTCCAACAAGTTCATCCGCGATGCACGCGGCACGATGATCCTCGCCGAGCCGGATGGCAAGAAGGTCGTCAAGAACTATCTGCCCAACGGTCTCTGAGACTGATCGGCACTTTGGAACAGTTAAGGAGATCATGACATGGCACGCGTAAAACGTGGCGTAACATCCCGCGCCAAGCACACCAAGACCCTCAAGGCCGCCAAGGGCTTCTACGGCCGCCGCAAGAACACCATCCGCGCGGCAAAGGCCGCCGTGGACCGTTCGCGCCAGTTCGCGACGCGCGACCGTCGCGTCAAGAAGCGGAACTTCCGCGCCCTCTGGATCCAGCGCATCAACGCCGCTGTCCGCGAATTCGGCCTGACCTACGGCCGCTTCATCGACGGCCTCAACAAGGCTGGCATCGAAGTCGACCGCAAGGTTCTGTCCGACATGGCGATCCATGAGCCGGCAGCATTCGGCGCGCTCGTCGACGCTTCCAAGAAGGCTCTCGAGTACCTCAAGGAAAACGGCACTGCCAACGAGTTTGAAAGCGCGGTCAAGTAACCAGCGCTTCCCAGGCTTGTAGCTTATAGATTTTGGGAAACCCGCGCTGGTTTGGGCTGGCGCGGGTTTTTCTTTTGGCCGTTACGACATCCACGTAATCTCTCCGCTCATCACACGGAAGAAACCATGTCCGATCTGGAAAACCTGAAAACATCGCTTCTGGCGGAGGTCACTGCGGCCGGCGACGAGGCCGCGATCGAGGCCGTGCGCGTCAATGCACTGGGCAAGAAGGGTTCGGTATCCGAACTCCTGAAGACGCTGGGCGCAATGAGCGCGGAAGAGCGGCAGACCCGTGGCGCGGCGATCAACGCGCTGAAGAACGAGGTGACCGACGCGATTACCGCCCGCAAGACGGTGCTGAAAGATGCGGCGATCGAGGCGCGGCTGAAGGCCGAGACGGTGGACGTCTCGCTGCCGGTGCGCTCTTCGCCGGCCGAGCGCGGACGTATTCACCCGATCAGCCAGATCGTCGACGAGATCACCGCCGTCTTCGCCGACATGGGCTTTTCGATCGCCGAAGGTCCGGATATCGAGACGGATTACTACAACTTCACGGCGCTGAACTTCCCCGAAGGCCACCCGGCGCGGGAGATGCACGACACGTTCTTCTTCCAGCCGGACGAGAAAGGCGAGCGCAAGGTTCTGCGCACCCACACCTCGCCGGTGCAGGTGCGTACGATGGAGGCACAGAAGCCGCCCATCCGCATCGTTATTCCCGGCAAGACCTACCGGCAGGATTCCGACGCCACGCATTCGCCGATGTTCCATCAGGTCGAGGGCCTCGTCATCGATCGCTCGGCCAACATCGCCAACTTGAAATGGGTGCTCGAATCGTTCTGCTGCGCCTTCTTCGAGGTCGAGAACGTGACGATGCGCTTCCGCCCCTCGTTCTTCCCCTT
>DASUPM010000557.1:0-2080 GCA_036281095.1 Pseudorhizobium sp. | reverse complement strand
CGCCTCTGTGCTGCTACTGATGGCAGCCGACGGCACCATTGCCGGCTGGTCGATCTGGGCAGCGATCACCATTCTGTGCCGGGAAATCCTGGTCTCCGGCCTGCGCGAGTATCTTGCGGCGCTGAAGGTCGCCGTCCCGGTCACGCGTATCGCCAAATGGAAGACGACGATCCAGATGGTGGCGATCGCCTTCCTTCTGGCGGGGCCCGCCGGCGACAAGATCGTGCCCTATACGACGGAGATGGGTATCACCCTGTTGTGGATCGCCGCCATCCTGACCTTCTATACCGGCTACGATTATTTCCGCGCCGGCCTGAAGCATCTCGGGGATGCGGAATGACCGTCAAGCTCGTCTACTTCGCTTGGGTGCGCGAACGCATCGGAAAGCCGGAAGAAGAGATCGATCTTCCGGACGACGTGAAGACGGTGCGCGATCTGTTGAGTCACCTGAAGACGCAGGGCGATGAATACGAGGCGGCCCTGCAATATCCCGAGGTGATCCGCGTGGCGCTCGACCAGGAGCACGTGGAGCACAACGAGAAGATCGGCAGCGCCCGGGAAATCGGGATCTTTCCGCCGATGACAGGGGGATGATCCGGTGACGATCGTGCCGCTGATCCGCGTCCAGGCGCAGGATTTCGACATCCGGGCGGAGATCGACGCCCTGACCGGCGGGCGGCACGACATCGGAGCGGTGGTAACCTTCACAGGCCTCTGCCGCGACGAGCAAGGCACCCTCTCGGCGCTCGAACTGGAACATTATCCCGGCATGGCCGAAGCGGAGATGCGGCGGATCGGCCGGAGCGCCATCGAGCGCTTCGCGCTGCTGGGGCTCACTGCCATCCATCGCTACGGCAGGATAGCACCCGGCGAGAATATCGTGCTGGTGGTTGCGACCGCCCCGCACCGCCAGGCAGCCTTCGACGGCGCAAATTTCATGATGGACTTTCTCAAGACCGCGGCGCCCTTCTGGAAGAAGGAACACGGGACGAACGGCTCTGCCGGCGACTGGGTGGCGGCAAAGGATGCGGACGACCGGGCGCGCGAAAAGTGGCGGTGATCAAGGGACCACCCTTTCCCGCCGGCTGACGACCAGCACCGCCACAAGCGCCGAGACCGTCACCAGATCGCGCCACAGGATGGGGCCGTAGCCGCTCCACAGGGTTTCGGCAAAACCGATCACGGCAGCGCCCGCTGCGGCATGGAGCGGATGCGTATGGCCGCCGGCTGCGGCGATCAGCACCACCTTCAGCCCGAAGATCAGCCCAGCTCCAAAATCCATCGTGCCGTAATGGGAGGTCGCGAGCACGCCGCATAAGGATGCGACCAGCGCCGCGGCCGCATAGGAGAGGACGAAGACCTTGCGAGCATCGACGCCAGAGAGCCGCGCCGCCAGAGGATCATCGGAGACCGCCCGCCACTGCCGACCCCATCGCCCGTGGTAGAGGACAAGGGCTGCGACGGCCATGAAGGCGAGCATCGCAGCCACGCCAATGCATTGCAGGAGCGTCAGCGTCACGGCAAAGCCGTCTTCTGCCCAGAGGACGACGGGCGTGTTCAGTAGCGGCGGCAGCCAAAGCTCCCGCGTTCCCGACGCCAGCCGCGCGCCCTCCATGAGCACCATCAGCAGGCCGAGCGAAACGACAATCACGGCGTTCGGGGAAATTTCCGCCAGTGGCTGCATGAGGAAACGGCCGACGACGGCGCCCGTCGCCACGCTGCCGGCAAACGCGACAACAGCCCCGAGCGCCAGCGCCGCGGGAAGGACCAGGCGCAACTCGTTCCAGCCAAAATGGGCGGCCAGAAGATAAAGGTGGCCGGAGAAGGCGAAGAGCGCGCCATAGGTGATATCGGCCCGTTTCGTCACCGCGAAGGCAATCGCGTAACCGAAGGCAAGCGTCGCGTAGAGCGCTGCCAGCGGCACGGCATTCGCCAGTTGCTGCAGGAGATAGGCCATGGGCCTATTCATTCCACCTGAAATCTAACTAGTCAAACTCGATTTGCAGGTTATAATCGGATCATGATTTTTGCCTGGACCCGACATCGATTTGCCGGCGGCTCTCTTGCTCTCGATGTCGCC
>DASUPM010000556.1:0-2818 GCA_036281095.1 Pseudorhizobium sp. | reverse complement strand
GCCGCAGCACTCGGCCTCTCTCCCCGCACCGCCTTCCGCAAGATCGTTCTTCCCCAGGCGCTGATCGTCGCCCTTCGGCCCTACGGCAACGAGATCATTCTGCTCATCAAGGGCTCTGCCGTCGTCGCCATCGTCACCGTCTACGATCTTATGGGCGAGACGCGCTACGCCTTCTCGCGCACCTTCGACTACCAGACCTATCTCTGGGCGGCGATCTTCTATCTCGCGATCGTGGAGACGCTGCGGCAGGTCTGGCAGTGGCTTGAATCCCGCCTCACCCGGCATCTCAAACGCTGACCCCGCCGGAATTACGGAACCGGGAGCACGGGGGCAGAGTTTCTATCCGGCTGACCTCTAAGATTTGATTAACCGCCTGGTGTTCTCCTGTGGATGACGCATACGCGTCGCCAAAAAAGAAGAGCGGGAACGACCATGAACACCGAAATGGAAATGATGCTGAAGGGCTACGGCCTCACCACCGCGCAGATCTTCTACCGCCTGCCCGATCATCCGACGCTTCTGCAGAGCTATGTCTGGCAGGAATACGATCTCGCACCGGAATTTCCCGAAATGCGCGGCTTCCTCGCCTTCTGGCAGGAGAAGCTGGAGGGCCCACTGCATTCCGTGCACTACGTGCACCGCAAGATGATCTCCGCCAGCGAATGGCGGTCGTTGCAGGGAGAATTCATCCTCCACTAGCCGGTCGGCACCGTCACACATGCACCTCGCCATGCGCCAGCTCGCCCTCGTCCGAGGCATGATGGAGTGAGGCATAGGCCAGGAAGGAATAGAGGCCCGCGACGAGAGCGATGATGCTCCATCCGGGCAGCGGGCCGAATGCGGCGTTCCTTACCGCCTCCTGCCAGGTGAACACGACATCCGCCTGCACTTCGCCGGGCAGGAGCTTCGGCGTGCTGATCTTCAGGCCCCAGGCGATCAGCAGGATCAGGTACATCCAGCAATAGTTGCGGCGAATCCGCCGGAAGAGCGCTTCCCTGTAGCTGATGAGAAAACACGGGTCTCGCAGACTTTTCGCGATCGCCGCCGCCCAGTCGGGTTTCAAGTCAGTCTGCGGGAGGAGCGCCTGGGCGAAGTAGTGGCGTTCCAGCTTGCGCACGCGCGCCCGGTAGACGTCGAAGAAGCGGTAGCGCCGCGCCTCGATCAGCAGCAGCAGGGACACCAGAAGCATCGCGAACAGCACGACGCCATGGTGGGAGGTCGGCGTCGACAGCGATACCGAGAGCAGTGCGGCGACCATCGTGATCGCCCAGTTCGTCGTTCGGTCGATGCGGTCGCGCCAGCTCGTCATCCGGCCCATCTCGCCGCGATAGTAGTGGATGATGACATTGGCCTTTTCGGCCGAGGTGATCGGCAGCGATGGCGCCCGCCGCTCGATGTTCTCCTCCAGGGCATTCTGGGCTTGTGGGATGGACATGCGCGAGCCTCCTGCCCACCCTGCGGCGGACCGATCCCCACGACAACGCCGCAGTCGCTCGCGGCGTTCCCGTCCGTCATTGCAATGCCGGCGGAAGACGCCTAAAGCCCTCGCAACGATGGAGTACCACCCATGAAGAAGATCGACGAGGAAGCACTGGCCGAGGCCTATAACCGGGCGCTCGCGCTCGAAAAGGCCGGTGACGTGGATGCCGCCGTCGCCGCCTATCGCGAGGTGCTGGACATCGATCCCGACGATCACGGCGGCGCGGCCGTCCGGATGGCCGCCCTTGGCCGTGGCGAGACCCCGCCCAGAGCGCCCGACGCCTACGTCGAGACGCTGTTCGACCAGCATGCGGAAAGCTTCGAGGACATTCTGGTCGAACAGCTCGGCTATGCGGTCCCGGTCATGGTGCGCCAACGGCTGCAGGAGCTGAAGCTCGGCCCGTTCAAGCGCATGCTCGACCTCGGCTGCGGCACGGGGCTCACCGGCGGCACGCTCCGGGACATGGTCGATGACATCACCGGCATCGACATTTCGGAGAACATGGTCGAGATCGCCCACGAGAAGGACCTCTACGAAACGCTCTACGTCGCCGAGGTGGAGGACTTTCTCGAAGATAACGACGACGAGCCCTTCGACCTAATTACGGCAACGGACGTACTCCCCTATCTCGGCGCCCTCGAGCCGCTCTTCTTCGGCGCAGCAGAGAACATGCTGCCCGGCGGTATCTTCGTGTTTTCGTCCGAAGCGCTGCCCGAGGGTGACGGAAGGACCTACATCGTCGGCCCGCACCAGCGCTTCCTGCATGCCGAGGACTATATCCGCGGACGGCTTGTCGATACCGGGTTCGAGCTGATCGACATCGGCGAGATCAACGTGCGCATGCAGGACGGGCAGCCCAGCCCCGGACATCTGGTCATCGCCAGGCTCAAGGGTTAGGGTCGCCCCGGGAGGGGCCCATGACGCCGCAACGCTATTTCCTCGCCCAGGCCTATAACAATGCCTGGGCCAACCATCGCCTGCTGAAGGCCTGCGGTCGGCTGCCGGACCACGAACTGGCCGCACCGCGCGTCAGCTTCTTCCCCTCGATCATCCGCACGCTCAACCATATCCTGACGGTGGACTGGCTCTATATCAGCGCGCTGGAAGGCAATTGCGTGGGAAGCGCTGCCTTCGAGCCGGAGATACCCTTCCCGCTCCTGATCGATCTCGAACGGGAGCAGCGGGCGGCCGACCGGCGCCTCGTCGACCACTGTCGCCAGCTCGATGCGGACGGCCTTTCAGCCGAAATCCGCATTCCCCGCGAAACCCATGTTCAGGTGGAGCGGGCAGATCGGGTGCTACTGCACCTCTTCCAGCATCAGATCCATCATCGCGGAC
>DASUPM010000555.1:0-3564 GCA_036281095.1 Pseudorhizobium sp. | reverse complement strand
GTTGTTGACCAGGATGTCGATGCCGCCGAGCTTCTCCTGGACGGCCTTGCGCATGGTGTCGACGAAATGCGCGTCCGCAAGATCGGCCTCCACCCAGTCGGCCTTGCCCTTGCCAGCCGCATTGATCGCGTCCGCATTGGCCTTCAGCTTGTCGGCGCTGCGGCCGCAGAGCAGCACGTGGGCGCCCTCGTCCGCCAGGGCATTTGCGATGCCGAGGCCGAGGCCGCGCGAGGAGGCGAGCACGAGTGCGCGCTTGCCGGCTAGTCCGAGATCCATGGTGATGTCCTTCCAATGCTGATTTGCAGTCGCGGGACGCTATCAAGGAGGAAGGCGGCTTGCAAAGGCCGTTGCGGCAAAACGGAGGGCGTCGCTTTGACATTTGGCCTTTCCCCCAGTAGGAACCGCGCCATGTAGAGCTGCGAGAGTTGCAGCCATGCGCGAAGGCGCGCAGAAATTCCGAAAGACCAGACAAGATGACCGATTACGAAGGCGCCGTCCCGGCGATCGCCAAGGCATTGGCGAAACGCGGCTACGCGACGCTCACCCCCGTTCAGCAGGCGATGCTCGATCCGGCGCTCCGGTCATCCGATGCCTTGGTCTCGGCGCAGACCGGTTCCGGCAAGACGGTCGCATTCGGCATCGCCATGGCGCCGACGCTGCTGGATAACGGCGAGCGGTTCGAGCGCGCCGCGGCTCCCCTGGCGCTGGTGATCGCACCCACGCGCGAACTCGCCATGCAGGTGAAGCGGGAGCTTGAATGGCTCTACGAGATGACCGGGGCTGTGATCGCCTCCTGCGTGGGTGGCATGGACATCCGCAACGAGCGGCGCGCGCTGGAGCGCGGTGCTCACATCGTCGTCGGCACGCCCGGCCGCATCTGCGACCACATCCGCCGCAACGCGCTCGACATGTCGGAACTGCGGGTCGCGGTGCTCGACGAGGCGGACGAGATGCTCGACCTCGGCTTCCGCGAGGATCTCGAGTTTATCCTCGAAGCCGCGCCCGACAACCGGCGAACCCTCATGTTTTCGGCGACCGTGCCGGCGGGCATCGCCAAGCTCGCCAAGCGCTACCAGCGCGATGCGGTGCGGATATCCACGACGACGGAAGAGAAGCAGCACGCCGACATCGAATACCGGGCGCTGCTCGTCGCCCCCTCCGATCGCGAGAACGCCATCATCAACGCGCTGCGCTTCTATGATGCGAAGAATGCGATCGTGTTCTGCTCGACGCGCGCGGCGGTGAACCACCTGACGGCGCGCTTCAACAATCGCAACTTCGACGTCGTGGCGCTTTCGGGCGAACTGACGCAGAACGAGCGCACCCATGCGCTGCAGGCGATGCGCGACGGCCGCGCCCGCGTCTGTATCGCGACCGACGTCGCCGCCCGAGGCATCGACCTGCCGGGCCTCGACCTCGTCATTCACGCCGACCTGCCGACCAATTCCGAGACGCTGTTGCACCGTTCGGGCCGCACCGGCCGCGCCGGCAACAAGGGCGTCAGTGCGCTGATCGTGCCGGTCAACCAGCGCCGCAAGGCGGAACGCCTGCTTGCCGGCGCCGACGTGACGCCGACCTGGGCGCATCCGCCGACCGCCGACGAGGTGATCGCGCGCGACCAGGAACGCCTTCTGGCCGATCCGGTCTTCGACGAGGCGCCCCGCGAGGAAGAGCAGGACCTGGTCGCGAAGCTCGTCGAAACCTACGGTGCCGAAAAGCTCGCAGCCGCTTTCGTCAACCTGCACCGGGCGAAAAACGCGGCGCCCGAAGACCTGTTGCCGGTCTCGCTGGAGCCCGGCGCGGGCCGGAAGCCCCGCGACGGAAAGCAGGGCGATCCTGCCTCGCGGCCGCTGACGCCGCGTGGTGATTTCGGTCCGGCCGTCTGGTTCTCGCTGTCGGTCGGACGCAAGCAGCGCGCCGAGCCGCGCTGGCTGATCCCGACCATCTGCCGCAATGGCGATCTCAGCAAGAACGAGATCGGCGCGATCAAGATGCAGGCCGACGAGACCTATGTGGAGATCGCGGCGGAACATGCCGACCGCTTCCTGGCAAAGCTCGGCAAGGACCGGATGATGGAGCGCGGCATCCGCGTGACGCGGCTGAACGAGGCGCCGGACTTCAGCAGGTTTTCCCGAGGTGCCGACGACGAGGGTCGCCCGTCGCGCGAAGGCCCGCGGATGGACAAGCCGCGCAAGGACACGCCCTGGAAGACCAAGGGCAAGGACGCGGAGCGCGCGGAAGGTCGCAGCACCGGCAAACCCTCTGGAGACGGGCCGCGCAAGGACTGGAAGCCGAAGGGCAAGTCCGGCGACGCACCGCGTGACGTGCGCAGCCTGGACGACGAGGTCTGGGGCGATCCGAAGCCGAAAGGCGGCTTTGGCAAGGGCAAGCCCGCCCGCGCGGACAACCGCAGCGGCGAGGCGCCCGAACGGCCTGACCGCAAGGGAGGCAAACCGTTCGGCGACAAGCCGTTCAAGGGAAAGCCTTCCGGCAAGGATGCGGGCGACAAGCCGTTCAAGAAAAAAGCCAAGCCTGACGCCGGCGCCAAGGGATTCGGCGGCAAGAGCAACGGTCGTCGGCCCTAGCCGGCCGTTCCGGCGTCAGAACGGTACCTTCCCGGGGTTGAACAGGCCCTTGGGGTCCAGCGCCTGTTTCAGTGCCCGCGCGAGCGCCTGCTTCTCCGGCGAGACATAGGTGAGGTAGCCGTGGCGCTTTTCGAAGCCCACGCCGTGCTCGGCCGAGAAGCTGCCGCCGGCCTCCCTGATGCCGGCATAGACGGCGTCCTCGAGGGTCCGCAGTTCCTTCTCCGGAAGCGGCCCGCGCTTGATCAGCGTCAGGTGCAGGTTGCCGTCGGCGACATGGCCGTAGACATAGGCGGCATAGCTCGGGTCGATCGCCTTCAGGCGGCTTTCGAGCCCGGCCACATAGGCATCGAGACGGGTCGGCGGCACGGAAATGTCGAACGACGCCGCCTGCGGGATATCGGCATAGTAGAAGCCCGAATCCTCCCGCATATCCCAGAGTTTCCTCGCCTGGTCGTGGGATTGGGCAACTATTCCGCCCTTGAGGTCGAGCGGTTCCCAGAGCGAAGCAAGCCCTTCCTCGACCGCCGCGGTTGCCGCCTCCACGGTCTCCGACGACATCTCGATGAGAAGCGCTGCCGCATCCTCTTCCAGCCATGAAAGATCGAAGCCTTTCAGCCGGGCATGGTCGCGGATGTAGCGCGGCCACAGCATCTCGGCGGCTTCCAGCGTCACGGCGGCCAGGCTGCGGAAGTGGCGGATGACGGCGAGCGCGGCCCCGGCGTCGGAAACGCCGACCATGGCTGTCGCGCGGTGCAGGCGCTGCGGGTCCAGTCTTACCACGACCTTGGTGACGAAACCGAAAGCGCCTTCGCCGCCGATGAGGACCTGCTTGAGGTCGGGGCCGGCGGAAACCTTCACCACGCGCGTGAGGTCCGAAAAGATTTCCCCCGACGGCAGTATCGCCTCCAGACCGAGTATCTGGTGACGCATGACCCCGTTGCGGAAGGCGAGAATGCCGCCCGCATTGGTAGAAACCATG
>DASUPM010000554.1:0-3469 GCA_036281095.1 Pseudorhizobium sp. | reverse complement strand
GGTTGAAGATGTAGCTCCCGCGCCCAAACGCCGGATCGAGTGCCGTGCCGTCCTGGCGGCAATCGAGATTTTCCGAGCCGAGCGAACGGATCAGCTCCCTCAGCGCATACATTTCCTCGACGGCGGCGAGATCACCGGCGATCGCGCCGATCTTGGCTGACGAGGTCGCCGAAACCGCAGCCTTGATGGCAGCGAAGGCTTCACCCCAGCTTGCAGCCTGCAGACGGCCGTCGCGGCGGACATAGGGCCGATCGAGGCGCTGCGTCTTCAGCCCGTCCCAGATGAAACGGGTCTTGTCGGAGATCCACTCCTCGTTCACCAGCTCGTTGACGCGCGGCATGATGCGCATCACTTCGCGGCCGCGCGTGTCGACGCGGATCGCAGAGCCGAGAGCATCCATGACGTCGATCGACTCCGTCTTGTTCAGCTCCCAGGGACGCGCCGTGAACGCAAACGGGCGCGAGGTCAGCGCGCCGACGGGGCACAGGTCGATGACGTTGCCCTGGAGTTCCGAGGTCATGGCATGTTCGAGATAGGTGGTGATCTCGGCATCCTCGCCGCGGCCGATGAGACCGAGCTCGGAAATGCCGCCGACTTCGGTCGTGAAGCGGACGCAGCGCGTGCAGTGGATGCAGCGGTTCATCACCGTCTTGACGAGCGGGCCGATATACTTGTCTTCCACGGCACGCTTGTTCTCGGTGTACCTGGAAGCATCCATGCCGAAGGCCATCGCCTGGTCCTGCAGGTCGCATTCGCCGCCCTGGTCGCAGATCGGGCAATCCAGCGGGTGGTTGATGAGCAGGAACTCCATCACGCCTTCGCGGGCCTTCTTGACCATCGGCGTGGTCGTGAAGATTTCCGGCGCCTCGCCATTCGGGCCGGGACGCAGATCGCGCACGCCCATGGCGCAGGATGCCGCCGGCTTCGGCGGGCCGCCCTTCACCTCGACCAGACACATGCGGCAGTTGCCCGCGACCGAAAGACGCTCGTGGAAACAAAAGCGCGGAACCTCGGCACCGGCTTCCTCGCACGCCTGAAGCAGCGTGAAATGATCCGGGACCTCGATTTCCTTGCCGTCAACCTTCAGCTTTGCCATCGTATCACTTACGTCCTGTGTTCAATTCCGCGGCCGGAGCCTGAGAACTCTTAATCCGCCAGCTTCCTGGCCTGTCCGATCCAGTCATCCCGGCCAATGCGACCGTCGAGGCCGAGCGCCTTGTCGAACCTGGCCACCTCGGCCTCACTCCAGGCGGCAATCTGGCCGACCCGGATGACGCCCTGTTCGTTCAATAGTTGTTCGAGCTTGGGGCCGATCCCTGAGATCCGCTTGAGATCGTCCTTCGCTGCTGCTTTCGTCCCTGCCCGGGCCGTCCTTCGCGGAGATGCCTTGACGCCCCCCGCCTTTGCCGCCGCCTTGGCTTTCCCCCCGGCGGACTTGGCCGATGCAGGTTTTTGCACGGGTCCAGTTGTTTTGGCAGGGTCGGCCGGGCGCTGCGCCGCCTGCGCCAGATCCGCTTTGGGCGGAGTGGGCGTGTTCAGCCGGTTCTGGGCTTCCATCGCGCCTTGGAGAGCTCCAAAGAACGCGCCGGCGAAGTGACCCGCCATGCTCATCCCGATCGCCGTCGCTGCGGCCATCGCGGCAACCGACTGGGCGACCAGCGGGTTCATGGCAAGCGCATCGGCAAACGGCACATGCGCGGAGCCCGCCGCTGGATTTCCCGCGGTCGTCTTGTCCTGCTGTCCTGCCGCCGGCTTGGCCACCCGCGTTACTCCGCTGCTTCCATGACGGCGCCGTGCGCCATAGCGTTGTTCGTGTACTGGTCGATGCGCGCCTCGATCTCCGGACGGAAGTTGCGGATCAGGCCCTGGATCGGCCATGCGGCGGCGTCGCCGAGCGCGCAGATCGTGTGCCCCTCGATCTGCTTCGACACCTGGAACAGCATGTCGATCTCGCGCTTCTGCGCATTGCCGCGCACCATGCGCTCCAGCACGCGCATCATCCATCCGGTGCCTTCGCGGCAGGGCGTGCACTGGCCGCAGCTTTCATGCTTGAAGAACGCGGCGATGCGCCAGATCGCCTTGATGATGTCGGTAGACTTGTCCATCACGATCATGCCGCCGGTGCCGAAGGAGGACTTCACCTCGCGCATTCCGTCGAAATCCATGATGGCGTCGGCCATGTCCTCGCCGCGCACCACCGGACAGGAAGCGCCGCCCGGAATGACCGCCAGCAGGTTGTCCCAGCCCCCGCGGATGCCGCCGCAGTGGCGATCGATCAGTTCGCGGAACGAAAGGCCCATCGCCTCTTCGAAGGTGCAGGGCTTGTTGACGTGGCCGGACACCATGAACAGCTTCGTGCCGACATTGTTCGGGCGGCCGATAGCGGAGAACCAGCCTGCGCCGCGGCGCAGGATCGTCGGCGCGACGGCGATGGATTCCACGTTGTTGACCGTCGTCGGGCAGCCGTAAAGGCCCATGTTGGCAGGGAACGGCGGTTTGAGGCGCGGCTGGCCCTTCTTGCCTTCAAGGCTTTCCAGGAGAGCAGTTTCCTCACCGCAGATATAAGCACCGGCGCCGTGATGGACGTAGATGTCCATGTCCCAGCCGTGCTTGTTGTTCTTGCCGAGAAGGCCAGCGTCATAGCACTCGTCGATCGCCGCCTGCAGCGCCTCGCGCTCGCGGATGTATTCGCCGCGCACATAGATATACGCGGTATGCGCGCCCATGGCGAAGCTGGCGATCACGCAGCCCTCGATCAGCGTATGCGGATCGTGGCGCATGATGTCGCGGTCCTTGCAGGTGCCGGGCTCGGATTCGTCTGCGTTGACGACGAGGTAGTGCGGGCGACCATCGGATTCCTTCGGCATGAAGGACCATTTCAGACCCGTCGGGAAGACGGCGCCACCGCGGCCGCGCAGGCCGGACGCCTTCATCTCCTCGATGATCCAGTCCCTGCCCTTTTCGAGGATCTGCTTGGTGCCGTCCCAATGGCCACGGCTCATCGCCCCCTTCAGGGACTTGTCCTTGAGGCCGTAGATATTGGTAAAGATGCGATCCTGATCTTTTAGCATGATCTATTCCACCGGTCCGCCGACACCCGCCGGCCATTGTTCTGCATCATGCGGCCAAAGTGCCTGGCCGCAAGGGAGTTCGCATTCCTCACGAAGCCTCGCCTTCGGGCGCAGCCTTCTTTCGTGTGCGCTTCGGCTTGGCGTCGCCCGAGACGGCGCCAGGCTCCGGCGGCGCGCCTTCCGCAGCGCTGCCGGCCCGCTTGCGGTCGGGCTTCGGCGTAGAGGCTGTCGCCGACAGAGGCTGCTTCTCGGCTGTCTTCGCCCGCTTGCGGGCGCCAGCCTTGTCCGTGACAGGCGTCTTTATCGAAGGATCGGTTTCCGCGGCCGTATCCTTGGGACGCCCCGCATCGGCCGGCGGAATCGGTGCGGCGGCAGCCGCCTTCCTGGCGCTCGGCTTC
>DASUPM010000553.1:0-3699 GCA_036281095.1 Pseudorhizobium sp. | reverse complement strand
GCAGCGGCACAGATTTTGAATTGCCTGCTCAACGAGCCTGAGGGCATCGATGCACTCGGCACGAGCCGTGGCATCCCGGCGTCCGAGGCCGCGGCCGCGCGGCTCGGGAATGAAGGCGAACCCCAGGTGCGCGAGGCCAATGCGATCGTCATGGCGTCCTCCGGGCCGACAGTGTCACCCTTCAACGAGAACCCGGAAATCCGCGGCATCTTCCTGGATACGCTGGAGGAGTACGCCTACGGACAGCTTGATGCCCAGGAGGCGTCCGAGCAGATCATCGATGGCGTCAACGACGTCCTGGCCGAGTTCAACTGAGTATAGATCCGCCCGCCGCCTGGCCGGCGGCGGGCGCTAACCGACGAGACGACGATGAAAGCTGTTCCAGTTGCGGTCTCTGCGCGGATCGCAGCCATACGATTGCCTGCGCCCGGTGCGCTCTACCACCAGCCTCGTCCGGTGCCATGGCGCCTCTTCGGCCCAGAAGGAGAAAGCCGTGAGGGCGCGGCCGGGCGGGCGGTTGTCCTGTTCGAAGGACTTGAGCCCGCGACCGACTACCGACTGGAGGCCGAGGGGTTCGAGTCGCTTCCGATCCGCACGACTTCCTGTGCCGGTCTGATCGACGCGTCGGACTTCGGGCTTTTATCTGGTACGGCGCTGGATGACATGGAGGCCGCCGCCCGCAATGCACAAGCAATGAAGGCGGCAGTTGATGCCACTCCGACCGGAGGAACGCTCCGTCTTGGTCCCGGCCGGTGGACTGCCTTCCCTGTCGCACTCAAGAGCGGTATCACATTCCATCTTGCCCACGAGGCTGAACTGCGTGCCCCGAGCCGACGGAACGGTTGGACCATCCTGCCCGCCCGGAATGCTTCGGATGCCATGCTCGGCAGTTGGGAAGGACTTCCGGATGCCTGCTTTGCCGCGCCCGTTCACGCCATTGGCGCCGAACGCCTCGTTATCGAGGGGCCAGGAACCATCAATGGGTCCGGGGATGCGGGCGATTGGTGGACGTGGCCGAAGGGAACGCGCGATGGCGCCCGCCGCCCCCGCGGACTGCATCTGATCCGCTGCTCAGACGTCACGTTGCTTGGCTTCACGATCCGGAATGCTCCGTCCTGGACGATCCACCCGCAGGGCTGCATGGGTCTGGTTGCTGCGGGCCTGACGGTCGAAGCCCCACACGACAGCCCCAACACGGACGGTTTCAATCCGGAAGGCTGCACCAACGTGCGGGTCGAGGGGCTGCGCTTTTCCGTCGGCGACGATTGCATCGCGATAAAGGCAGGCAAGCGCGGGCCGAATGGCGAAGCCGACCATTTGCTTGAAACCCGCGGCGTGAGCGTCCGGCACTGCCTCATGGAGCGCGGGCACGGCGGGGTGGTGATCGGGTCGGAAATGTCGGGCGGCGTCCATGATGTCACAGTAGAGGATTGCGAAATGATCGGCACCGATAGGGGCCTCCGCCTGAAGACGAGGAGAGGGCGGGGCGGTTCCGTGACGGGGATCGCCATGCGGCGCGTACGGATGGACGGCGTACTCACGGCAATTTCCGCCAACGCTTATTACCACTGCGATGCAGACGGCCACGAGGCGTGGGTACAGTCGCGCGAAGCCGCGCCACGGACGACCGGGACGCCGGAGATCGACGGGATAGCAGTAGAGGATGTCGACCTCCATCATCTGGCGCATGCGGCAGGCGTGTTCCTCGGCGTGCCGGAGCAACCGATCCGCAACATCAGCATATGCCGGCTGCGCATCCATTCCATGGATCCGGACGCCTCCATGGTGCCGCCGGTCATGGCAGACGGCATACGCCCGATGCGACATGAATTTATCGTCCACGAACATGCGGACGTCGTCTGCGACGATCATTCCCTTCTTTCGCCGAGCCCGGTCTCGGTTCCTTCCTTCCGGGCAGCATCATGATCCAAGGCAATTATTTCGACGAGTTCTGCCGGCGCTATCAGGCCTACAAGGGTGGTGCCTGGTGCTACGAGGACGGCTGCATCTATCGCGGCTTGATGCTGCTCCACGAGGCCACAGGGGAAAGCCGCTGGCTCGATCATCTTCTGCGCCTCATTTCGGCACAGGTCGGGCCGGACGGTGTGCTGGCGGGCTATGATCCGCAGGAATACAACATCGACAATATCCTGTCCGGCCGCGTCCTGATGTTCCTTGGCGAACGGACCGGCGATCCCCGCTACATGGCTGCTGCCCGCCGCCTGATCGGGCAGCTCGATAACCATCCCAGGATCAACTCCGGCAACTACTGGCACAAGAAGCGATATCCCCATCAGGTCTGGCTGGACGGGCTCTACATGGCCCTGCCGTTCCAGATCGAATACGCGCTGGTGACCGGGGATCTGCCGCGCATTGCCGATGCGCTGCAGCAGTTCGCCACAGCGCTGGCGCTGACAGCAGCGAGCGAGGGCCTGCACGTCCACGGCTATGACGAAAGCCGGCAACAGGGCTGGTCGGATCGGGCGACGGGAAAATCCCCCGCCGTCTGGGCCCGCGCCATGGGATGGCTTGTCATGGCTCTGGTGGATGCACTCGTTCTTTTTCCGGACGACCATGCGACAGCCGGCCTGCGCAGCCGCACACGCGACATCCTGGTGGCCGTTGCTGAACGTCAGCGCGCTTCTGGCCTGTGGCAGCAGGTGATGGATGAGCCCGACCTCGCGGGCAACTACGAAGAGAGTTCCGCCTCCGCGATGTTCGCCTACGCCTTTCTGCGGGCGGCCCGGCTCGGTCTCGTCCGCAACGACGACGCAGAACGATTGCGCGCTGCCGGTTCGCGCTCACTCGAGGCACTGACGAAAACGCGCCTCGTCAGGAAGGAGGGCCTTACCCGGCTTGGCGGCATTTGCCAGGTCGCAGGCTTGGGGGCGCTCTCAGGCCCGTACAGGGACGGTACGCCGCGCTACTATCTCACAGAGCCGGTGGTGGCGGACGACCCGAAGGGTGTCGGTCCGCTGATGATGGCGGTCGCGGAGCAGAGGCTGAGCGAGACAGCCGCGCCGGTGCCGGTTGTCGCAGCCTTGCAGTTTTGATGTTCGACCCGAACTGGCTACAGACGAATATCTTCCGGACGAAAGTACCTTCGTCACGCGTGCTAATCTCGGTCATAATCCGCTGCTAGCGGTGGTGGGAATCAACAGGCCGAGGAAAAGCAATGGCGAAGAACGTGCTGGTGGTTGGCGGCGCAGGCTATATCGGATCTCACACATGTCTGCGGCTCGCGGAGCAGGGCTATCAACCGATCGTCTTCGACAATCTCTCCAACGGTCATTCGGAATTTGTCCAATGGGGCCCTCTGGAGGTCGGCGATATCCGGGATCGTGCCCGGCTCGGCGAGGTTTTTGAAAAATATCGGCCGGTGGCGGTCCTGCATTTCGCGGCGCTCATCGAAGTCGGGGAGTCGGTCACCAATCCTGTCGGCTTCTACGACAACAACGTCATCGGCAGCCTGACCCTCCTGGCGGCGGCAATGGAGGCGGGCGTCGAGGCCTTCGTCTTCTCTTCCACGTGTGCCACTTACGGGTTGCCCGACCGCGTGCCCATGGACGAGGCGCACAAGCAGGTGCCGATCAACCCCTATGGCCGCACCAAGCTGATCGTGGAGCAGGCTCTCAAGGATTTCAGCGAATACAAGGGGCTTCGCTCGGTGATGCTGCGATACTTCAATGCCGCCGGGGC
>DASUPM010000552.1:0-3581 GCA_036281095.1 Pseudorhizobium sp. | reverse complement strand
CTGCAGCCCCGATCGACGAAGACCTGATCGGACCGGACCCTTCCCTGCTGCTGGTCGATGACGACGGCCCTTTCCTGCGCCGGCTGGCCCGCGCCATGGAGGGACGTGGCTTTGCCGTGGACATTGCCGAATCGGTGGCCGAGGGCATTGCCAAGTCAAAGGCCAATCCGCCCAAATATGCCGTCGTGGATCTGCGGCTCGGCGACGGCAACGGCCTGGACGTGATCGAGGCGATCCGCCAGCAACGACAGGACACGAAGGCGGTCGTGCTTACCGGCTACGGCAATATTGCAACGGCAGTGACCGCCGTGAAACTCGGGGCTCTCGACTATCTTGCAAAGCCTGCCGATGCGGACGACATTTTTCATGCCCTGACGCAGCGCCCCGGCGAAAAGGCGGACGTGCCGGAGAATCCGATGTCTGCGGATCGGGTGCGGTGGGAGCACATCCAGCGCGTCTACGAGATGTGCGAGCGCAACGTGTCGGAAACGGCGCGCCGCCTCAACATGCATCGGCGAACCCTGCAGCGGATTCTGGCAAAGCGGGCGCCCAAATAGGCTATATGTCCTCAAAGCTCTTGCCGGTGGCCCATTCGGCCATCGTCAGGCGTTGCGCTGCTGCTCGCGAAAAGTTCAGCATGACCGCCTTGCGGGTGGCGGGTGCCAGACGATGTTCCGGCGCCTCGCGCAACAGATGCGCGCCATAGCCGTCGGACAGAAGAAGACCGCATTCCTCGGGAAAGATTTCCGCCGGCACCTGCTTGTGCGTGGCGAAGAACAGCCTGTCGCAATAGGCCCTGTAGTCCGGCCATTTCCTGTCGGTCCGAAAGTCCTCGATGGAGGTCTTGATCTCGATGATCCAGATCTCACCCTTCTCCGAAACGGTGACGAGATCGGCCCGCCTTCCGTTGGCGAGGACGAGTTCCGGCAGCGTCGCGTGCCGCATGTCGTTGAGAAGGACCTGAAGCCCGCGACGCACCATCATGGCGCGGCCCGACTGGCGACCGTCGATCAGGGGGTTGGCATTTGCGATGCTGACGAGAGTCATGAGGTCCGGGGCTCGGCTGCTGGGCCGAAATGTTGCAAAAAGACAATGTCGGTTTCAATTGTGTCGAGACCGGCTTCTGACGCGGTGCAGCGACTTGCCAAGGCCAGCTTATTCGAAAATAACCCAGTCACAAAGGCGGTTTTCGCCTGCGTCGCCTTATCCCCTTTTTACGAGAACCCCATGCGCATCCGCAACAGCATGCTCGCTTTCGGCCTCCTGGCGTCCGTCGCCCTGGCCGGATGCACCACGACGTCCGAAACGACAGAAGTGACCCGCGTAGAATCCAGCAGAATCTTCACCGACTCCTACGGTTCCGTCACCGACGCCGGCTATACTCTTCCGGCGATCCCGGTCAGCCGGCTCGACAAGAAGTTCCACCGGCAGATCGTCGATTACACGACGCAGGAAAAGCCGGGCACGATCATCGTCAACACGCGTGAACGCTTCCTTTATTATGTTCTGCCGCGCGGGAAGGCAGTCCGCTACGGAATCGGCGTCGGCAAGCAGGGCTTTTCCTGGTCGGGCGAGGCCTATGTCGCCTGGAAGCAGGCGTGGCCGTCCTGGCACCCGCCGAAGGAAATGGCAAAGCGGAAGCCGGACGTCGCCCGCTATGTCGAAAACGGCATGGGGCCCGGCCTCCACAATCCACTCGGTGCCCGGGCGATGTATCTCTTCAACGAGAAGGGACAGGATACGCTCTTCCGTCTGCACGGCACGCCGGAATGGGCGTCGATCGGCACCGCAGCGTCATCAGGCTGCATCCGGCTGATGAACCAGGATGTGATCGATCTCTACAACCGCGTGCGGCCGGGCCGGAACACCAAGGTCGTGGTCATCCAATAGCCGGGACCAAGTCATCCAGGTCAAAGGCCGCCGAAAAGATCCGGCGGTCTTTTTCGTTCAAGAAGGCTGCTTTTCCTTCAGCTCGAGCCGGCGGCGATGCAGTACCGGTTCGGTATAACCGTTCGGTTGCTCCCTGCCCTTCAGAACAAGATCGAGCGCCGCCTGGAAAGCGACCGAACCGTCGAAGTCGGGCGCCATCGGCCGGTAGAGCGGATCACCGGCGTTCTGTCCATCGACAACGGCAGCCATCCGCTTCATCGTCCCGACGATCTGCTCCTCGCTGACCAGCTTATGGTGCAGCCAGTTTGCCATGTGTTGTGCGGAGATGCGCAGTGTCGCACGGTCTTCCATCAGGGCAATGTCATTGATGTCGGGCACCTTCGAGCAGCCTACGCCCTGGTCGATCCAGCGCACCACATAGCCGAGAATGCCTTGGGCATTGTTATCCAGCTCGCGCTGGATCTCGTCCGGCGTCCAGTTCGGTCGCGATGCCACGGGCACGGAAAGAATGTCGGACAGCTTCGCCCGCGACCGGTTCCTCAGACCGGCCTGGGTCTCGGCAACATTGACCTTGTGGTAGTGCGTCGCATGCAGGGTGGCAGCCGTCGGCGAGGGAACCCAGGCCGTGTTGGCGCCCGCTTTCGGATGCGCGAGCTTCTGCTCCAGCATCGCCGCCATCAGGTCCGGCATCGCCCACATGCCCTTGCCGATCTGCGCATGTCCCGACAGGCCGCATTCGAGGCCGATGTCGACGTTCCAGTTCTCGTAGGCGGCGATCCAGGCGGCTTGCTTCATGTCGCCCTTGCGGATCATCGGGCCTGCCTCCATGGAGGTGTGGATCTCGTCGCCCGTACGGTCCAGGAAACCGGTGTTGATGAAGGCCACCCGCTCGCGCGCGGCTCGAATGCATTCCTTGAGGTTCACCGTCGTGCGGCGCTCCTCATCCATGATGCCCATCTTCATGGTGTTGGTGGGCATGCCCAGCGCCTCTTCGACACGCGCGAAGATTTCACAGGCGAAGGCAACCTCTTCCGGACCGTGCATCTTTGGCTTGACGACATACATCGATCCGGTGCGGGAATTGGCGCGGCGGCCGTTGGGCCCGGTGTCGTGCAGCGCGATCAGGGCCGTAATTACGGCATCCATGATGCCCTCTGGCACCTCGCGGCCGTCCTGGTCCAGGATAGCGGGGTTGGTCATCAGATGCCCGACATTGCGCACCAGCATCAGCGAACGCCCCTTTAACCGCGCCGCCCTGCCATCTGCGGCCACGTATTCGAGATCCGGCTCCAGCTTCCGGATGAAGGTCTTGCCACCCTTGCTGACTTCTTCCTGGAGATCACCCTTCATCAGGCCGAGCCAGTTACGGTAGACAAGGACCTTGTCCTCCGCATCGACCGCAGCAACCGAATCCTCGCAGTCCATGATGGTGGTGATCGCCGATTCCAGACGGACATCGGATATCCCTGCCAGATCGCCGTTGCCGATCTGCGTCGACGGGTCGATGCGGATCTCGATATGCAGGCCGTTGCGGCTAAGGATCAGGCTGGTCGGCTGTCCAGCCTCTCCAGCGTGGCCGACGAACTGCGCCGGGTCCGCCAGCTCGACGGCGCGGCCTTCCGCAGCGGCGGCGGTCAGCCTGCCGGACGCGATGGAGAGAGAGGTGACCTCGCTCCAGCTCGCGCCGGAGA
>DASUPM010000551.1:0-4988 GCA_036281095.1 Pseudorhizobium sp. | reverse complement strand
GAAGGAGTTGGCCCGCAACTGCCCGCCCTTGGCCATCGACAGCCCGATCGTTGCCAGGAATTCCCGCAGCGTTTCCTGCTTGGAGAGCGCCGGCGTGTCGTGCACCCGGTAGACGAGCGGCTGGCGCTTCTTCTCCAGCGTCTCGGCGGCAGCGACATTCGCCTGGATCATCATCTCCTCGATGAGCTTGTGGGCGTCCAGTCGCTCCGGGATGAAGACGCGGTCGACGGTGCCGTCCGGCTTCAGGATGAGTTTCCGTTCCGGCATGTCCAGTTCCAGCGGCTGCCGGCGATCGCGACCGCGCTTCAGCGTCGCGTAGGCTTCCCACAGCGGCTTCAGGATCGGCTCCAGAAGCGGCCCTGCCTTGTCGTCCGGCTTCCCGTCGATCGCAGCCTGTGCCTGCTGGTAGGAGAGCTTGGCGGCACTCTTCATCATGATGCGATGGAAGGTGTGACCCGCCTTGCGTCCCTCCTTGGAGAAGGTCATCCGTACGGCCAGCGCCGGCCGGTCCTCACCCTCGCGAAGCGAGCAGAGGTCGTTGGAGATCCGCTCAGGCAGCATCGGCACCACACGGTCGGGGAAATAGACCGAGTTGCCGCGCTTCAGTGCCTCGCGGTCAAGCGGAGAGCCGGTGCGCACATACCAGGAGACGTCGGCGATGGCGACGGTCACGATGACCCCGCCCGGATTGTCGGGAGAGGGGTCTGGCTCCGCATAGACGGCGTCGTCGTGGTCCTTCGCGTCCGCCGGATCGATGGTGATCAACGGCACGTCGCGCCAATCCTCCCGCTTCGACATGGATGCAGGTCGGGCCGCCTGCGCCTCGTCGAGGACGGATTGGGGAAAGATGTGCGGAATGCCGTGGGCGTAGATCGCGATCATCGAGATCGCCTTTTCGGACCCCACCGAGCCCACGACCGAGAGCACCCGCGCGCGCGGCAGGCCGAAGCGGCCGCTGCGCACCGGTTCGACCTCCACGAGATCGCCGTCCTTGGCGTCGCCGAGGCCGTCGCGCTCGATCACCATCTCCTCGCCACGGCGCTCGATCGGCATCAGCCGGGTTTCATGCTCCATGACGCGAACGACGCCGAGAGAAGCTCCCTTGCGCCGGTCGATGATCTTGATGACGCGCGCGGTGTAGGCGGGGCCGCTCCGGTCCTTGTTGGCGAAGATCTTCGCCAGGACCCGGTCGTTTAGGCCCGCGGCCGGGCTCTTGTCCATGCCGCGGCCCTGGGAGGATTGGCGGATCAGCACGGCCGGAGCAGCACCCTGTTCCTCGGGCCACTCCGCCGGCCGGCCGATCAATTCGCCATCCTTGTCACGGGTAGTGATGTCCAGCACGGTGACGGGGGGCAGGGCGCCCGGTCTCGAAAGCGACTTGCGGCTCTTCTTGACGAGGCCCTCGTCCTCGAGGTCCCGCAGCAAATCCTTGAGTTCGACCCGCGCCTCTCCCTTCAGACCGAACGCCTTTGCAATCTCACGCTTGGAAGCCCGGTCGGGATTGTCGGCGATGAACTCCAGCAGAACCTCGCGCGACGGAACGGCACCGTGGATGATGACGGTGTTGTCGTCCGCCGCGGGCCTGCCGGTCGGCGATGATTTGGATCGGCTTCTTTCGCGTGGTTGTCTCGTCACGTACCGGTCTTCTTCGCTTTCGGCGCCGTCTTCGCCGTGGATTTGGCCTTGGGCCTTGCCGCCTTGGATTTGGCCGCAGCCTTGGTCTTCGATGCGGTCTTTTCTCCCGCGGAAGCCTTTGCAGCCTTGCCGGATCGCTTCGATCCCGACGCTGTCTTGCCACCCTTCTCGACGATCAGCGCCATTGCCTCTTCCAGCGTCACCGACTGAGGGTCCTTGCCCTTCGGCAGCGTGGCGTTGACCTTCCCCCAATTCACATAGGGGCCGTATCGTCCGTCACGAACGGTAATCGCGCCGCCGTCCGGGTGGTCCCCCAACGTCTTCAGCGCTGCCGGGGTTCCGCGTCCGCGTCCGCCCGGTCCCTTGCTCTGCTTTTCGGCAAGCACGGTCACCGCACGGTTGAGGCCGATCGAGAACACGTCCTCGATCGTTTCCAGATTGGCGTAAGTGCCGTCGTGGAGCAGGAACGGCCCATAGCGGCCAAGCCCGGCGGAGATCATCTTGCTCGTTTCCGGATGCTTGCCTACGTCTCTCGGCAGGTTGATCAGCGCCAGCGCCTTCTCGTGGTCGATATCCTCCGGCTTCCAGCCCTTGGGCAGCGACGAGCGCTTTGCATCCTTGCCTTCGCCCCTCTGGACGTAGGGACCGAACCGTCCCGAGCGCAGCGTCAGTTCCTCGCCCGTATGCGGGTCGGCGCCGAGGGCCTTGGGCTCGTTCAGTCCGCCGGCTTCCGCTTCGGCTCCGCCATCGGAGGAAAGCTGGCGGGTGTAATTGCATTCCGGATAGTTGGAGCAGCCGACGAAGGCGCCGTACCTGCCAAGCTTCAATGACAGGTTGCCGGTGCCGCACACCTGGCAGATCCGCGGATCGCTCCCGTCCTCCCGCTTCGGGAAGACGAGCGGCGCGAGGGTCTCGTTCAGCGCGTCGAGCACATTGGTGACCCGCAATTCCTTGGTATCCTCGATCTGCGCGAAGAAGTCCTGCCAGAAGTCGCGCAAAACCTGCTTCCAGTCGAGCTCACCGGCGGAGATCTTGTCTAGCTTTTCCTCGAGGTCGGCAGTGAAGTCGTATTCCACATACTTGGTGAAGAAGCTCTCCAGGAACGCCGTCACCAGCCGTCCCTTGGAATGCGGAATGAGCTTGCGCTTGTCCATCGTGACATATTCGCGGTCGCTCAGGGTCTTCAGCGTCGCCGCATAGGTGGACGGGCGGCCGATGCCGAGCTCTTCCATCTTCTTGATCAGCGAGGCTTCGGAATAGCGCGGCGGCGGTTCGGTGAAATGCTGGCTGGCATTCACCTTGCTCTTGTCGAGCTTTTCGCGGGCGTTGATCTCGGGGAGGCGGCCATCCTCGTCGTCCTCGTCCGACTTTTCGTCCTCCTCGCGACGGTCCATGTAGGCGCCGAGAAAGCCGTCGAAACGGACGACCGAACCGACGGCGCGAAGGCCGGCCTTTTCGGCGCCGTTGGCGGCGAGGATCTCGACCGTGGTGCGCTCCATCTCGGCGGATGCCATCTGGCTCGCGATGCCGCGCTTCCAGATCAGTTCGTAGAGGCGGGCCTGATCGGCATCGACATGGCGCCGGACCTGGTCTGGCGTCCGGTTGAAATCTGTCGGCCGGATCGCTTCGTGCGCCTCTTGTGCATTTTTGGCCTTGGTCGAATAGAAGCGCGGCTTTTCCGGCAGGTAGCGGTTGCCGAACTGGTCGGCGATGGCACGACGCGCGGCGTCGATCGCCTCGGGGGCCATCTGTACGCCGTCGGTTCGCATGTAGGTAATGAGACCGACAGTTTCGCCGCCGATGTCGACGCCCTCATAGAGCTTCTGCGCCACCTGCATGGTGCGCGATGCGTTGAAGCCGAGGTTGGAAGATGCGGCCTGCTGCAGCGTGGAGGTGGTGAAGGGAGGGCCGGGATTGCGCTTGACCGGCTTGGCCTCGACGCTTTCCACTGCATAGCTTGCGCCTTCGAGCAGCGCTTTCAGGCAATTGGCGTCGTCGCCGGTCTTGACTGACCGGCCCTGCAGCCGCTTGCCATCGGCGGCCACCAGCTTCGCCTCGAATTCGTCGCCGCGGGGCGTGCGCAGCAGCGCCGACAAATTCCAGTATTCTTCCGAAACGAAACGTTCGATTTCCGTTTCCCGGTCGCAGACCAGGCGTAGGGCTACCGACTGGACACGGCCGGCCGAGCGTGCGCCCGGCAGCTTGCGCCAGAGCACGGGCGAAAGGTTGAAACCGACGAGGTAGTCGAGCGCGCGTCTCGCAAGATAGGCGTCCACCAGCGGCACGTCGATATCCCGCGGGCTTGCCATGGCGTCGAGCACGGCCTTCTTGGTGATCGCATTGAAGACGACCCGTTTGACCGGCTTGTCGCCCAGCACCCGCTTCTTCTTCAGAAGGTCGAGCACGTGCCAGGAAATCGCCTCGCCTTCGCGGTCGGGGTCGGTTGCGAGAAACAGTCCGTCCGAACCCTTCACGGCGTCGGCAATGTCCTTGATCCGCTTCGCCGAGGCGCTGTCGACCTCCCAGGACATTTCGAAATCCTGATCGGGCAGAACCGACCCGTCCTTAGCGGGAAGATCGCGCACATGGCCGAATGACGCGAGAACCTTGTAGCCGGAACCGAGGTACTTGTTGATTGTCTTGGCCTTGGCCGGGGACTCTACGACGACGACATTCATTGTGTTTCTCTGAATGGAGCAAGGCCCGGGATACACGAAAGTCAGGCCGATCTTGGTTCCGACATGGATGGCCTTTTCGCTGCGGTCAAGTGCCGTGCTCAAAATATGCGCTGCAACGATGTGCAACCTATGGGAGATTTTCCATCTATTGCAATTTTAGATGAGTGCGCTATCCTGTTGCTACTTGGACGGGTTCTTGCCCCGATGAAGGGCAGTTGAACAGGGTGTATCATGGGATCGGAACGTCATGCCTCCGGCAGCGGGGAGGCTATCGCCTACATCCGCCAGATGCTCGGCGAATTGCATCAGGTCGCTTCCAGGGAGGGAGCGGAAATGCTCTGCTACCTCATCGAAATGGCTTATGTCGAGGCGGGGGACGTGCAATCGGGCCGCCGTCCGCGCTCAATCGGTCATCGCAATGGAAACAAGGCCCCCGGAATGTCGGTGTAGGCGGCCTGCGAGATCGAGTTCCAGAAGAACCAGATAGACTGCAGAGGCGGGAAGCCCGGTGTGCCGGATGATGTCGTCGGTCTCCACGGGTGTCGGACCGAGCGCAGAGACGATCCTCAGTCGCTCGCTCTCGTCCGGCGGGAGATAGGCTCTTTCCCCCGCGTTCCCTTCCGGCTCGTCGATGACGGTACGGGCTGGTGCCTGCATCTGAGAGAGCGGCGCAAG
>DASUPM010000550.1:0-2351 GCA_036281095.1 Pseudorhizobium sp. | reverse complement strand
TCGGCCACCCGGCCATCTGGGCCCTGGCGCTTCTCGCGGGTCTCGTCGTCGGCGCCCTGATCGGGACGCTGCACGGGCTGATCATCGCCTTCCTCGGCGTCCCCTCCTTCATCGTCACGCTCGGCGGCCTGCTCGTCTGGCGCGGCGCCACATGGTTCGTGACCAGCGGCCAGACGGTCGCGCCGATGGACGCGACCTTCCGCCTGATGGGCGGCGGCACGCAAGGGTCGATCGGCGCCACCTGGAGCTGGATCACCGGCCTGATCGCCTGCCTTGCGATCATTGCCGCGATCGTCAACGCCCGCCGCCAGCGCAAGCGCTTCGCCTTCCCGCGCAAGCCGGTCTGGGCGGAATACGTGATCGGAGGCATCGGCTGCCTGATCGTTCTCGGCTTCGTGATGGTCGCCAACAGCTATCACTGGCCGGTCGCCATCGCCCGGCGTTATGCGGACGCCAGCGGCATCACCTGGCCCGAAGGCGGCCTGCAGATCCCGCACGGCGTCGCCGTCCCCGTGCTGATCGCGATCGCCGTCGGCATCGTGATGACCTTCATCGCCACGCGCCTGCGCTTCGGCCGCTACGTCTTCGCGATCGGCGGCAATCCCGAGGCGGCGGAACTGGCCGGCATCAAGACCCGCTGGGTCACGGTGCGCATCTTCGCGCTGATGGGCATGCTCTGCGCCATCGCCGCCGCCATTTCCACCGCCCGCCTCAATGCCGCGACGAATGCCCAGGGCGAACTCGACGAACTTTATACCATCGCCGCGGCGGTCATCGGGGGAACCTCGCTTGCCGGCGGCATGGGAACGATCGCGGGCGCCATGCTGGGGGCGCTCGTCATGCAGTCGCTGCAGTCGGGAATGGTGCTGCTCGGCATCGACACGCCGCTGCAGCGCATCGTCGTCGGAGCGGTTCTCGTGCTCGCCGTCTGGCTCGACACCGTCTACCGCGCCAGAGCCAAGTAACTGGCAAAGAAACAGGAGTTTCATCGTGACGGACCAGCACACCCCGCTCGTGGAAATGAAGAATGTTTCCATCTCCTTCGGCGGCATCCACGCCGTGGAAAATGCCAGCATCGACCTCTTTCCCGGCGAAGTCGTCGCGCTGCTCGGCCATAACGGCGCCGGCAAATCGACGCTGATCAAGATCCTGTCGGGCGCCTACCGCCGCGACGCGGGCGAAATCCTGATCAACGGCGAACCGGCCGACATCAAGAACCCGCGCGATGCCAAGAAATACGGCATCGAGACGATCTACCAGACGCTCGCCGTCGCCGATAACGTCGATGCCGCGGCCAATCTCTATCTCGGCCGCGAACTGCAGACGCCCTGGGGCACGCTGGACGATGTCGCGATGGAGGCGAGCACCCGCAAGGTGATGGGACGCCTCAACCCGAACTTCAAGCGCTTCAAGGAACCGGTCAAGGCATTGTCCGGCGGCCAGCGGCAGTCGGTGGCGATTGCGCGCGCCATCCTGTTCGACGCCCGCATCCTGATCATGGACGAACCGACGGCGGCACTCGGACCGCAGGAGACCGCGCAGGTCGGCGACCTCATCAAGCAGTTGAAGCAGGAGGGCATCGGCATCTTCCTGATCAGCCACGACATCCACGACGTCTTCGATCTGGCCGACCGCGTCTTCGTCATGAAGAACGGTCAGGTGGTGGGCCATGCGCGCACGCAGGACGTGACGAAGGACGAGGTGCTCGGCATGATCATCCTCGGCAAGTGCCCGCCCGGCGCAACGCCCGGCCCCGGCGCGATGATGCTGGCCTGACTGTCGGCAACGCAGGGTGCGAGGGGTGAAGCCCTCCCCTTCGCGTCCCCGGCCGTGATCCGGCGGGACGCCTGCCGCTTCTTCCAGCCGCATGCCCCTGCCCCGCGCCTCGTCAATCCTCCCCAAAGAGAATTTTCCGCCGGCTCCCGGCTCGAAGGCCATTGTCGCCGGCGAGATCCTGGGTTAAGTAGCTGCCATCGGAACGGCGAGTCATCCCGCCGTCGGTTAGCACCCGTAGCTCAGCTGGATAGAGTGTTGGATTCCGATTCCAAAGGTCGCAGGTTCGAATCCTGCCGGGTGCGCCAAAAACTCTCACGCTCACCATGAGCGCGTTCCAGCCTGGCACTAGCGTGTAGCCAGCTCGGCGTAAGAGCGAACTTTTCCCTCTAGGAGCCTCATTTTCTCATCAGTCAAAGCTGAGGCCTTCTCTCTCCTCTGTATGCTCCTCGGTAGGGGTCGGCTCCGCAACTATGTTCTTCGTCTTGTTGTACGGCCACGACGCGGACGACTGCACGATCCCCCAAACGAGTTGGCATGAGCTCTGTAGTTCCCGCCCCACGGCTTCCTTCATCGTC
>DASUPM010000549.1:0-4669 GCA_036281095.1 Pseudorhizobium sp. | reverse complement strand
TCCCCTGTCGCAATCATCTCGGCGATCACCATGGCCGTGGTTTCGAGTGCCTCGACCTCGTCCTCGCGATAGGTCCGGCTCGCCTTGTTCTGGACGACCAGGACGCCCAAAGTGCGACCGGCTCTCAGGATCGGCACGCCGAGGAAGGAGTGATAGATTTCCTCCCCGGTTTCAGGGAGATAGCGGAAGGCGGGATGCGCCTGGGCGTCGGAAAGATTGAGCGGCTGCGCCGAGGCGGCAATGGTGCCGACAAGACCCTGCCCCATTTTCAGCTGCGACAGGTGGACCGCTTCGGGGTTGAGACCTTCGGTGGCATAGAGCTCCAGCACGCCATCCGAGCGCAGCACGTAAACGGAGCAGACCTCCGCCACCATGTTGCTGGCGATCTGCCGCACGATCCGGTCAAGCCGCTCCTGCGGATCCAGTGGCTCCGCCATGAGTTCGCGCAGTCGCCGTAGCAGAACGCGCGGACCAGCCGACAGGTCTCTCATCGGCACACCAGCTCCCGAAACGAGGTCATCTTCGCCCGTCGGACCCGCAACTGCAACCGCGAAGCGAGGTCTGACGCCCTATGATCAACTCTTATCGAGACCATAGGCGGAATGCAAAGTCCGAACCGCCAATTCCGAATACGCGCCGTCGATTAGGATGGAAATCTTGATCTCCGATGTCGTGATCGCCTTGATGTTGATGCCTTTGTCGGCAAGTGCCTTAAAAGCGAGCGCCGCAACGCCGGCATGGCTGCGCATGCCGATACCGATCACCGAGACTTTGGCGAGACCTGATTCGTTCTGGGCGACATCGAAGCCGATGGTTGTCTTGTGATCCTCCAGAACCTTGAGCGCCTTCTCCACGTCGCCCGACGGAACCGTAAAGGTCATGTCGGTCCTGGAGCCGTCCTCGGAGGTGTTCTGCACGATCATGTCGACATTGATGTGTGCCTCGGCGAGCGGCCCAAAGATCGCCGCCGAAACGCCGGGACGGTCTGCGAGCCGGCGCAGAGAGATCTGTGCCTCATCCTTGGCATAGGCGATGCCGGTGACGACTTCCTGTTCCACGATTTCTTCCTCGTCGCAAATCAAAGTACCGGGCGGGTTCAAAAGGTCACCCATGCCCGGCGCATCGGGATCCTCGAAACTGGAGCGTACGAAGGTACGGACCT
Organism: Pseudorhizobium sp.; assembly: GCA_036281095.1. Taxonomy (GTDB): domain Bacteria; phylum Pseudomonadota; class Alphaproteobacteria; order Rhizobiales; family Rhizobiaceae; genus Neorhizobium. Next base: position 3,507 of record DASUPM010000549.1, on the reverse strand, counting down.
TGTGGACCATGGCAAGCTCGACGGAGCGAACCTGCAGGACCTTCGAGCCGAGCGACGCCATTTCGAGCATCTCCTCGAAGGACACCTTCTTCATGCGGCGCGCCTTCGGCACGATGCGCGGATCGGTGGTGTAGACGCCGTCGACGTCGGTATAGATGTCACAACGGTCGGCCTTCACGGCGGCGGCGATTGCCACCGCGGAGGTGTCGGAGCCGCCGCGCCCGAGCGTCGCAATCCGGTTGTCCGGGCCGATTCCCTGGAACCCTGCAACCACGGCCACCTGTCCCTCGCCCATGCGGCGAACGATGTCGCTGCCGTCGATCTCCAGGATACGGGCTGCACCATGCGCATTGTCGGTCTTGATCGGGATCTGCCAGCCCTGCCAGGACCGCGCATTGATGCCCATCGACTGCAACGCGATGGCGAGAAGGCCCGAGGTGACCTGCTCGCCCGAAGCCACCACGGCGTCGTATTCCCGCGCATCGTAGAAGGGAGAGCTTGCGTCGGCCACCTTCGGCGTGTCCTGCACCCAGCCGACCAGCTCGTTGGTCTTGCCGGACATGGCCGAAACCACCACCGCCACCTCGTGCCCTGCATCAACCTCACGTTTCACATGACGCGCGACATTGTGGATGCGTTCGAGATTGGCGACAGACGTGCCGCCGAACTTCATGACGATGCGTGCCATGCTGATCTATACCACCCGTTCGCTCCCGACGGAGCGTCTGCTTCGGAACGCCTTTGGGCAAGGCGGATTTCGCGGGTCTCTTAGCGAAAAGGGAACGGGGGCGCAATGGCAAGGAGAGGCAATAGCGGGCGCCTCGAAAGCGGGAGCGCGATATGAAACACGCGCTCCCTTGAGGTTCGGCACCGCCGTCTTAAAGGCGGTCAGTCACCCGGTCGGCAGTTCGGGCCGCCCAGGCAAACTCCCCCACGCTCCTTGGGCGAGTACCGGCGGGTGGCGTCATCGCGGTCTCTATCTCTATCCCGATCTCTCTCACGCTCCGCGCGATCCCGGTCCCGATCCCGGTCATCCCGATCCCGGCGCCAGTCGCCGCGATCTCGATCTCGATCGCGATCGCGATCGCGATCACGGTCCCAATCACGCCGATCACGATCCCAGTCACCACGGTCACGATCGCGATCCCAGTCGCGACGATCCCGGTCGCGGTGACGATCGCGATAGAAATCGCGGTCACGGTAGTAGCGGCCCCAGTAGGTATCGACGTCGAAAGTGATGGTCGGGATGCCGAGCGGCCGGTAATACTGCGGCCCCACATAAACCCGCTCCTGCCGATAGCTGGCCTGTACGTAGCGTCCCGAAACCCAGCCCCGTCCGCCGGAAAAGGTAACATCGCACCAGTTGACGCTGCTCATGCAGCCGTAGATCGTTACCGGTGCGCCGGCGGGAATAACGGTCACCGCCGGATATGATGTGCTCGGGCCGGAACGCATGTTGACGTTGGCCGTCGAATAGCCGCGCACTGCCGCGTCAGCCACTGAAGGCGCCGCGATTATCGCGCACAATGCGGCAGCGGCGCTGAACAGATGTTTCCTCACGTTATCCTCCTGGCGAAACTTTCGCGACTTATCGCGCTTTGGTTCATTCAATGTTTCAGACGGATCGATTGTTCCAGCCGTAGCCTGAACCGCCCGTGAATGCTGCCTTCAGGATGATGTCGGTTTACTGACGGTATTTCTACGGGCGGCGGCGCGCATCTACGCTGGGGCCGTCGCGGACGTTCAGTGGAGGCGTTGCAGAACTGGCCGAAGGCTCCCCACCGGCACAGGTCAGTCCTGCAGATGGCATCTCCGATGCATGCGCTAATGTCCACCCATCCCGCGGCTCTTAAACGGAGAGACTTCGCGCGGCCTCGACATCGCCGTCAGTTGACCAGCCTCAGCGCGTGGGAACCGGTATCTCGCCGCGGTAGTCGTAGAAGCCGCGGCCGGACTTGCGGCCCAGCCACCCCGCCTCGACATATTTCACCAGAAGCGGACAGGGCCGGTATTTGGAATCCGCCAGCCCGTCGTAGAGAACCTGCATGATCGACAGGCAGGTATCGAGGCCGATGAAATCCGCAAGCTGCAGCGGTCCCATCGGGTGGTTGGCGCCGAGCTTCATGGCGGTATCGATTGCTTCCACTGAACCGACGCCCTCATAGAGCGTGTAGATCGCTTCGTTGATCATCGGCAGCAGGATGCGGTTGACGATGAACGCGGGAAAATCCTCCGCCACCGTCACGGTCTTGTCCAGTGTCGCCACGAACTCCTTGGCGGTCGCGAAGGTCTTCTCCTCGGTGGCGATCCCGCGAACGAGTTCGACGAGCTTCATCACCGGAACCGGGTTCATGAAATGGATGCCCATGAAGCGTTCCGGACGGTCCGTCGCTGCCGCGAGGCGGGTGATCGACAGCGACGACGTATTTGTCGCCAGCAGCGCCTCCGGCTTCAGGACGGGGCAAAGCTGCGCATAGATCTTGCGCTTGGTCGCCTCGTCTTCGGTGGCCGCCTCGATGACAAGATCGGTGGCCGCCAGATCGTTCAGGTCGGTGGAGCCGGAAATCAGCTCCAGTGCCGCCTTGCGCTCGTCGTCGGAGAGCTTGCCGTTGCTGACCTGGCGGGCGAGGTTGCCGTTGATGGTCGCGAGCCCCGCTTCGATCCTGTCCTGGGAAAGGTCGTAGAGGTGGACCCTGTAGCCGGCCATGGCGCAGACCTGGCCAATGCCGCAGCCCATCTGGCCTGCCCCGACCACCCCGATGTTTCGAATTGCACTCATGGCATCGCTCCAGAGGCGTTCAGTCGCGCCCATCTGTTGCCGATCCGGCAGGACCGGCACACGTTATCAACCGAGTGGACACGTTCTAGCGTTTTTCGCAGGTGCGAAGCAACGCTTAAAGCGCCTTCTCCAGCTCGGGGAGGATTTCGAACAGGTCACCGACGAGGCCGTAGTCCGCCACCTGGAAAATCGGCGCCTCCTCGTCCTTGTTGATCGCGACGATGACCTTGGAATCCTTCATCCCGGCGAGGTGCTGGATGGCGCCGGAAATGCCGGCTGCGATGTAGAGATCCGGCGCGACCACCTTGCCCGTCTGGCCGACCTGCCAGTCGTTCGGGGCATAGCCGGCATCGACCGCAGCGCGCGAGGCGCCGACGGCGGCCCCGAGCTTGTCGGCCACCGGCAGGATGACTTCCTTGAATTTTTCCGCCGAGCCGAGCGCGCGGCCGCCCGAAATGATGATCTTCGCCGAGGTCAGCTCCGGACGCTCGGATGAGGCGATCGCATCCGAGACGAAGCTGGAAAGACCGGGATTGGCGACCGCCGAAACCGTTTCCACGGGAGCAGAATCGCCTTCGCCCGTTGCCGCAAAGGCCGCGGTGCGCACCGTGATGACCTTCTTGGCGTCCGTCGCCTGAACGGTCTGGATCGCATTGCCCGCATAGATCGGGCGCTTGAAGGTATCGGGCGACGCCACCTCGATGATTTCCGAGACCTGCATCACGTCG
>DASUPM010000548.1:0-2789 GCA_036281095.1 Pseudorhizobium sp. | reverse complement strand
CAGATCCAGGCGGTGCGGGATCTTGTAAATGAACATCCGGATGGTTCTATCACCGATCGTTCAGGAGCCGTGCCAAGCTCGGGGCGCTTGCCGGGTGTATATTATCTCGAGGTCGAGCTTCACAATGCGCTGGTCGATTATCAGAACGCAAACCCGTCGAACCCGGCCCAGTTGGACCTCCTGGATTGGTGTGGTGGGGATTTCGTCGGCTACGTCAAGGTAGTCTCGAACCCTCCCGATGCGGCAATCAAGCTGCTTACCCAGTTTTCGTTCGAAGTCTGCGAAGCATTGGGGAAGGATCCCTACAGCAACGACTGCGAAGACTGGCGGCAAGTCACCTCCGAAGCGATCCCCGCGGGCCTGTACAAGTACGTAGCCGCGTGGCCGACAGGCGAGGTCACGTGCGAAACGGTCGATCTGACTCCCGCAAACGGATGGCCCGAGGGGAACGAGGAGCCGACGATCGAAATCCCCAAAGGCGGTACATCTTCGTGTCAGCCTGATAGCTCGTCCCGTTCAATGAGCCCGTGAGGGAGGCACAGTCATGTCATTTCAAAAGGGGAAGCCGCTCACTCAAGACGCCTTCGAAGAAGCGAGCGAGCTACTTGGTGTGGAGGCCGCGAAGCTGTGGGCCGTCATGGAAGTGGAAGCCAAGCGGTGCGGCTTCCTGGAGGACAGGCGGACCGTCATCCTGTTCGAGCGGCACAAGTTTCATGAAAGAACCGGTGGTCGCTTCGCCGAGCATCATCAGATAAGCAACCCCCAGGCCGGCGGATACGGCAGGGCAGGTGCTCATCAGCACGTCAGGCTGGAGGAAGCCATGGCTCTGGACAGCGAGGCGGCAATCTGGAGCACGTCCTGGGGCCTGGGCCAGGTCATGGGATTCAACGCGGAGAGAGCGGGCTTCGAGGGGCAGGAGCAGATGGTCGAGTTGATGTCTGCCTCGGAAGACGCACAGTTGCTGGGGATGGTCCGGTTCATACTCTCCGAAGACCTCGACAAGTCTCTCCGCACGGGGAACTGGACGGGCTTCGCTTCTCGCTACAACGGCAGGAACTATCGGAAAAATCAGTACGACGAGCGGCTGCGGGGCGCGCATCAAAAGTTCTCGACAGGGCCGCTGCCGGATATTCTTGCACGTGAGTGCCAACTTCTCCTCACCTACCTGGGATACGATCCCGGTCCGATCGACGGCTGGTTTGGCCCCAGTTCGCAACGGGCGCTCAATTCGTTTCAGCGCTCCCGGGGAGTAGATGAGACAGACGACGATAACCTGGACGAGGATGTCTATCTTCTCAGAGAGAATGCCTTCACTCAAAGCAGAGCTGAACTAGTCGCGTAAGCGGATTCCACCTTCTTCCAGGGAGGCACACTGGACGGGTAGAAAACGCGCCCGTGCCGTTGCCGCCAGCAGGTCACCGATGGCCGGTTGTTTCCGAGCGTTCCTCGGCCGGGCCTTCCGAGCGGGCCAGGTTGAGCGCGGTGTTGATGAGCCCGATATGGCTGAAGGCCTGTGGAAAGTTGCCGAGCATCCGCCCGCCGATCGGATCATATTCCTCCGACAACAGCCCGACATCGTTGCAAAGGCCGCAGAGCCGATCGTAGAGGGCCTTGGCGTCCGCATAGCGCCCGAGCAGCACCAGGGCGTCGCAGAGCCAGAAGCTGCAGACCAGAAATGCTCCCTCTCCGGTCGGCAGGCCGTCGTCCACCAGTTCCGTTTCGTAGCGCAGCACCAGACCGTTTCGCACCAGGCGTCGTTCGATCGCCTCGACCGTGGAAACCACCCGCGGATCCTCCGGCGGCAGGAAGCCGACGAGGGGGATCTGCAGCAGGCTCGCATCGAGGACCTTGGAGCCGTAGGACTGGACGAAGCTGCCCAGATCCTCGTCGAAGGCCCGCTGGCAGACCTCCGCATGAATTTCATCGGCGGCCGCGCGCCAGCGGCGGGCGACATCGGGAGAGCTTTCAAGCTCCTCCGCGAGAAGTGACGCGCGATCGAACGCGACCCAGGCCATGATTTTCGAGTGGGTGAAGTGATCGGCACCGCTGCGGACCTCCCAGATGCCTTCGTCCGGTCGCCGCCATGCGTCTTCGAGGAAAGGCAGAAGAGCCTGCGAGATTGCGCGGCGGCGGGGATGCGGCGGCAGTCCGTGTTTCAACGCCTGCGCCAGCGCGTCGGCGACCTCGCCATAGACGTCGAGCTGGAATTGCCGGGCCGCGGCATTGCCGACGCGCACGGGCAGGGAGCCTTCATATCCCGCAAGCCAGCTCACGTCCCATTCCGGAAGATGGCGCTCTCCGGCCACGCCGTACATGATCTGCATCTGTTCCGGCGTACCGGCCACGGCGCGCATCAGCCATTCCCGCCATGCCGCCGCCTCGTCGAGATAGCCGAGATTCATGAAGGCCATCAGGGTCATCGTCGCGTCCCGCAGCCAGCAATAGCGGTAGTCCCAGTTGCGCGGGCCGCCGATCTTTTCCGGAAGCGAGGTCGTCACGGCGGCGACGATGCCCCCCGTCGGCAGATAGGTCATCGCCTTCAGCGTGATGAGCGACCGTCGGACGATCGGCGTGTAGCTGTTCACCGGCGGGCACCGGCCGACGAAGTCGCGCCAGAAGAACACCGTCTGCTGCAGGGCGGCCTCCGGGTCCTGCGCGGGAGGCACCCTCTCATGCGATGCGCTGTGCGCCAGCGTGAAGGGAAGGCGTTCCCCTTGCCCCACGGTTACAGTCGCCTTGCTGTGGAAGTCTTCTCCTTTAAGTTCGACGGGCGTCTGAAGGGTCAGCCG
>DASUPM010000547.1:0-3679 GCA_036281095.1 Pseudorhizobium sp. | reverse complement strand
GATCGCGGTGGCGATATCCGGTTCCTGCCTGACGAGCGTGCGGGTGGTACGGGTTTCGAAACGGGCGATGGTCGCGGCGTCGGCCGTCTGGGCGTTGAAGCGATACAGGTGGTCGCCGAAAATCATGCATTCGGCAAAGGTGTCCCCGGGGCCGCAGACACGAATATCGGCTTCGCGGCCTTCCCGGTTGAGGCGGTAGAGGCGCACATAGCCGCTGAGGACGCAGTAGAAATGGTCGGCCGGCGAGCCTTCGCGGAAGACCAGGTGGCGAGCCGGCACGCTCGTGATCGTCGCGGCGTTGAGGAGCTTGACCAGTGGCTCCCCGCCCAGCCCCGTCATGAAGGGCGCCCGAACGAGAAGCCCCCTATCCCGGCTGTTCACTTTCAGGCTCTTGTTCATCTGGACCGTCGGCTTTTCCATCGCGTCATCGGGCTGGTTGAGGAACCGGTGATGGCGGAAATCTAGCAGGTGCGACAACAATGCCTTTGACATCGATCAATCGCGCAATCGATCCGTCACAAATGACAAAGGCCGAGCGATTGCCCGGCCTCGGTCGCTCATGGATAGGAGATTACTCCGCTGCCCAGGGCGTCAGCCGAAGGACGTTTGAACCCTGTTCCTCCTGATCGTCCCGGTCGCGAGCGCCGGCGAGACCGTTCTTCTTCTCGACTGCGGCGAGACGCTCCTCGAGGCTGGCGATCGACTGCGTGGTGTGCTGCACATGCCGGCCGATCTCCGCGGGGGACAGATCCGTATCTTCCTCTTCCTTCCGGCCGACCATGCGGCCGAAGATGCGGCCGAGCAGGCGGGAAAGATCGTCCATGATGAGGAAGAAGGCCGGAACGACGATCAGCGACAGCACCGTGGAGACGATGATGCCGCCGATGACCGCGATCGCCATCGGCGACCGGAAGGATCCGCCTTCGCCCACGCCGAGTGCGGAGGGAAGCATGCCTGCCGACATCGCGATCGACGTCATGATGATCGGCCGGGCGCGCTTGCGTCCCGCCTCGACCATCGCATGGACCCGTTCCAGGCCGTGGCGGCGCATCTCGATGGCGAAATCCACCAGCAGGATCGCGTTCTTGGTCACGATGCCCATCAGCATCAGGATGCCGATCAGGACAGGCATGGAAAGCGAGTTCTGTGTGATGATGAGCGCCACGGCCACCCCGCCGATCGCAAGCGGCAGAGAGAACAGGATGGTGAATGGCTGGATGACGTCCTTGAACAGGAGGATCAGCACCACCAGCACCATCAACAGGCCGAGCAGCATCGCGTTGCCGAAGCTCTGCGTCATCTCCGCCTGCACCTTGGCGTCACCGCTTTCCGCCAGCCGAACCGTCGGCGGCAGTTCGGTCTCGCTGACGATCCGCTTGAATTCCTCCGTCGCGGTGTCGAGCGCCGTCCCGAAGGGAACGTCGGACCCGATCGAGACGACGCGGCTGCGGTCGTTGCGCTTGATCGAGCTTGGCCCTTCGGAATAGTCGACGTCGGCCACGCTGTAGAGAGGCACCATTTCCCCGCTCGCGGTCTTGATCTTCAATGCGCGGATAGCGGCAAGATCGCGCCGGAGGTCGAGGGATGCCTGGACGCGGATCGGAATCTGCCGGTCGTCGATCGACATCTTCGGGAGCTGGGCATCGATATCGCCGATGGTCGCGACGCGCACGGTCTCGGAGATCTGCTGCGGCGTGATGCCGAGGCGCGCCGTCTCGTCCTTGCGCGGCCGGATCTGCAGTTCCGGGCGGGGCAGGGCGCCTTCGGAGCTGACGTTGACGAGGATGGAGGACGCGCGCAGGCGCGATTCCAGCAGGCCGACCGCCGCGTTCAGGTCCTCTTCGTTGGAGGAAAGGAAGTTGAAGCTCAGTTCCCGTTCGGCCCGGTCGTTGAGTTTCGAGATGCGCACGTCCGGGATCGACCGCACCTTGGCGAACAGCTCCCGTTCCACCTCCCATTGCGGCCGCGTGCGGCCGTGGTCGGGCACCTTGGGTATCAGGTCTCCCAGAATCGGGATCGATCCGAGGCCATCGTTCACCAGCGTCTTGAACAGCGAGTGATCGATGTTCTGCAGGATCACGCGGACCGTGGCGCGGCGAAGCTCGAGATCACCCTTTGGCGATGCGCCGCCGAGAATGAAGACGCTCTCCACCCCATCGATGTCGCGAACGGCCTCGTGGATCATGTCGGTGGTCGCCGCCGTGTCGTCGAGGGTCGCGTTCGGGGGGAGCTCGACGGACAGGACGATACGAGAGGAATCCTCTGGCGGAAGGAAGCTGCCCGGGACCTGGCTCAGGAGCGCCATGGAGCCGACGAGGAAAGCGATCGCCCCGAGAAGCGTCGCGTAACGCATGTACCACTTGCGCGTGGTGCCGGTGACGAGCCGGGTATAGGCCTTCATCAGCCGCCCGTCATTGTCCTCGTGGTCCTCCATCGCGTCTTCCGGCCGCATCCAGTAGGCGGCCATCAGCGGTGTGATCAGGCGCGCCACCATCAGCGAGAAGAACACCGCGAAGGCCACGGTGAGGCCGAACTGGATGAAGTACTGGCCGGGGATGCCCGGCATGAAGGAGACTGGCACGAAGACCGCGATGATGGTGAAGCTGGTCGCGATGACGGCCAGGCCGATCTCGTCGGCGGCCTCCAGCGCCGCTCGATAGGGCGTCTTGCCCATCTTGATGTGCCGCGCGATATTCTCGATCTCAACGATCGCGTCGTCCACCAGGATGCCGGTGGCCAGCGTCAGGGCGAGGAAGCTCACCAGGTTCAGGGAGAACCCGAGCAGGTCCATGATCCAGAATGTCGGAATGGCCGAGAGCGGCAGCGCCACCGCGGCGATGACGGTCGCGCGCCAGTTCTTCAGGAACAGCATCACGACGATGACGGCTAGAAGCGATCCCTCCACCAGCGTGTGCAGCGCCGCCTCGTAGTTGCCGTAGGTGAAATAGACGGAGTCGTCCACCATCTCGATATTCACGTCGGGATGGGCCTCGCGAACACCTCCGAGGCTCTCCTCCACCGTTTCTGCTACCGAGACTTCGCTGGCGCCCTTTGCACGGAACACGGCGAAGGTGACCGAGGGGACGCCGTTGAAGCGCGAGAAGGACTTCTGCTCCTCGTAGGTGTCGGTGATCCTTCCGAGCTCCGACAGCCGGACGAAGCGTCCGCTCGCGAGCGATATGGTGGTATCTGCAAGCTGTTCGACCGTGCGGGCGTCACCCAGCGTGCGGATGGTCTGCTCGTTGCCCGCAACCTGGCCGCGGCCGGAACCGAGATCGACGTTCGTACCGCGGAGCTGGTTGTTCACATCGACGGCCGTGATTCCGTAGGCTTCCAGCTTGTCGGGATTGAGCGCGATGCGGATTTCGCGGTCGGCGCCGCCATAGCGGTCGATGCGGCCGATGCCTGGCTGCCCCTGCAGGTCGCGCTTGATCACGTCGTCGACGAACCAGGACAGCTCCTCGAGCGTCATGTTCGGCGAAGACACGGCGAAGGTCTGGATCGCCTGGCCCTCGACATCGATCTTGGTGACCACCGGCTCTTCGATGCCGGCCGGCAGGTCGCCGCGGATCTTGTCGATGGCGTCCTTGGTGTCCTGCACCGCCTCGTCGGTCGGTTTCTCGATACGGAACATCACGACGGTCTGCGATTGCCCGTCGGTCACCGTGGACTGGATCTC
>DASUPM010000546.1:0-2692 GCA_036281095.1 Pseudorhizobium sp. | reverse complement strand
AACGCCGTCCTCCGTGCCGTAGAGGCCGGGGGGATGATCGAGGCTTGCGACCGGCGTCTTGCCCGCCTCCAGCGTGATCGGCTTTGCCGTTCCGGCTTCCGTGGTGAGGGAGCCATCGGCCGCGAGGAGGCGGTAGGGCGGGAGAACGGCGGCTCCGCCCTCTGTGGCCCCGGCGGTCGATGCGCCTCCCGCCCTCGCCATCTGCACGAGCCGGCGCAACATCTCGACGAAGGTTCCCGATAGCGGCATGTTCGACCACGTGGCTTCCGCGCTGGTATGGAAGAGAACGATACGGCCACCATCCTGTTCCCGCGTCGTGACCAGGGGCGTACCGTCCGCAAGACTTGCCCAGGTCCGCTCCGCGAGATCGGGCGTAGGCTCGGCCAGCACCTGGCGGTTGATGGTCACGTCACCGGCGAGCGGCAGGCCGGCGAAGGGGCTGGTTGCCGGGAAAGCGGCAAGCTTTTGCGGTTCCGACCACGACATGGCCCCCCCGAGCGCGCGTTCCCCCTGGCGCAGGATCACCGGAACCAGCGGATCGTCGGCCGGTGCGGCCGCAAGGCGCGGCCCGGCAAAGCGGATGAGCGTGCCGCCGCGGGAGATCCATTGCTGCAAGGGTTCGTAGAGTTCCGCCGGCAGCCGGCCGACATCGGCCATGATGATGGCGGACGGATTTCGTTCGAGGATCTGCGGGAGCGATACGGACAGATCTGCCGTGGAGGGCCGGATGAGATCCGCATAGGGCTCCAGGGCGCGGTCGATGTAATAGAGCGGCTGGAGCAGGGGCTGGAAGTCGCTGCCGCTCTCTCCGGCGATCAAGGCGACGCGGCGGCGCTTGAAACCGTCATCGAGCAGGCGAACGGAGCCTGCCGTCGAAAGATCGGCGAGCGCCAAGCGTGCGAAGTCGTTGCGCAGTTCGAACGGAGCCGAGATTTCCGTGGCGGCCGTGTTGGCCCCGGCGGCGAAATCGAGCGTACCGGAGGCGAGCGAGCGGCCCTGCGGATCGAGAGCATTGACGGTCAGGCGTCGCGGCGCACCGGTGGAAAGCCGGGTTGCAGTAACGGACATGGCATCGGCATCGTTCGCGGCACCGGTAATCGCGACCGCGCCTTGCCCATCGCCCTCTATGATGCGGAGTTCGGCAGGAGAGAGGGGAGCGAGCGCGGCGACAGCGTCGTCGTCGGAGGCGCCGGCGATGCCATCAGAAAGGAGAACGACCGTACCGGCGGCCGCGCCGTCCATGGCTTCGGCAACGGCGGCTGCTGCGCGCGCGCGATCCTGGACAAGCGGTCTCGGGCGAGCGGCGGCGAGCTTTTCGCGCGCGGCGGCGGCGCTGCCGGGCACGGCATCATGGGAGGCGTCCGCGGTAAAGGCGACGGCGACCGGTAGGCCGGCGTTTTCCGCGTCATCGATCAGTGCCTCGGCGGTCCGCACCCGGCGGTCCCAATCTGGTTGCGTGGCCCAGCTGTTGTCGACGAGAAGCACGAGCGGGCCGTCGGCGCTGAGCGAGCCGGCGCGCGGATTGATCACCGGATTGGCGATTGCAAGGATGATCGCGGCGGCAAGCGCCATGCGGAGCGCCGTCAGCCACCACGGACTCTTTGACGGGGTCTCCTCCCGCTTCAGGACGGTCGCGAGGATGCGAAGCGGCGGGAAGACCTCGGTCTTCGGCCGCGGCGGCGTGAGCCGCAGCAGCCACCAGATGACCGGAAGCGCCAGAAGTCCAAGCAGGATGGCGGGGCTGGCGAAGGCAAAGGCACTCATGGGCGATCCCTGTGCGGCCCTGCCACCGGCATGCCCGAGAGGTAGCCATGCACGGCCACGAGGGCCTCCGAAGCCAGATGATCGGTCCGATGGAAGACAAAGCTCCAGCCGAGCCGGCGGAGCGCGCCGCCAAGCGTCTCGCGGCGCAGGAGATAGGCCCGGCGATAGTCTTCCCGGATCGTTTCGGCGCGTCCGGAGACGAGCTTTTCGCCTGTTTCCGGATCGGTGAATTCCGTTCGTCCGCTATAGGGGAAGGTTTCCTCCGCCGGGTCGGCGATCTCGACCACATGGCCTCGCATTCCGCGGCGTGCCAGGGGAGCGAGGCGCTCCATGATCCGGTCCGCCTCATCGAGAAAATCGCCGATCAGCACGACATCGCTCTGGCCGCGGATCATTCCCGTTTCCGGAAGACCGGCCGTCTGCGGTGCGTGCATGATGGCGGTGGCCAGTCTTTCGGCGGCGTTGCGGGCCGATACGGGTTCCATGATGCCCGGACACCCGATGCGTTCTCCGGATCGGGCGAGGATCTCGGCGAGCGCCAGCATCAGGACGAGCGCGCGGCTTTCCTTCGAAACGGCGCCGAAGGTGGACTTGTACATCATCGACGGCGAAAGGTCGGCCCACAGCCAGACCGTGTGCGCCGCCTCCCACTCGCGATCGCGGACATAGGTGTGATCGTCGCGGGCGGAGCGGCGCCAGTCGATGACGGAAAGGCTTTCGCCCTCGGCATAAGGCCGGAATTGCCAGAAGTTCTCGCCGATGCCGCGCTTGCGGCGGCCGTGCCAGCCGGCGATCACCGTGTTGGCCACGCGGCGGGCTTCGACCAGGCAATCCGGCACGAGCACGGCGCGCTGGCGCGCACGCACCAGAGCCTCCGCGCTTCCCGTGCGATCAACCGTTCTGCCGAGTGCCGCCATCGGTTGTTTCC
>DASUPM010000545.1:0-8587 GCA_036281095.1 Pseudorhizobium sp. | reverse complement strand
AATCACGCAGGTTCCTCCGAACCGGTATTCCTCCGCGATCGCGACCCGCTTTCCCAGCGATCCTGCCAGTCGCCCAGCCCGGACACCGCCCGAGCCGCCGCCGATCACGAAGAGATCGTAGTCGAATGCGGTCATTGGCAGCTCCTTCATCGGATGGGACGACCGCTCATATAAAGGTGCCGCCACAAAAGCAAAAGCCCGGATCGCTCCGGGCTTTTGAATGGCAAGTCGAACTGCCGTTATTACTGCATCTGCAGTTGCAGTTGGGGCTGCTGCTGCCCCTGGCTCTCGCCCTCGGCAGCGGGCGCCTCGACTTCGGCGGCGGGCGCTTCGATCGGGTTGGCATCGATGACGTCGCGCAGCTTCTCGGTGCTCTGGTTCGTCAGGTCGCGGGAAATGCCGTTCGCCCAGATCTCGACCGCCTTGGTCAACTCGCGGGCGACAAGCGGCCCGGTCGACAGAAGCTTCTTGCCCGCCTCGGTCCCGTAGAAGGCGGTGATCGCCTGCAGCTCTTCCTGGGTGAACGCCTTTGCATAGATCGTCGCAGCCTCGCGCTCCAGGTCGGCGCGGCGGGGCGCAAGGGCCAGCGCCTGCTCGTCGACCACCTGGCCGATCTGCTCCTGGAAGTTCGGGTTCGCCTGGATGTACTGCCCCTTCAGGCGCTCGGCGAGGCCGGGAAGTATGTTGTCGTAGCGATCCGTCGCGTTGATGGCGGCGATCGCTGCGCGCGCGGCATCCAGATGCGCCTCGGCAATCTCCTGGGCGCGAACCGGCAGCGAAAGACCGCCTGCGACGATGAGGGCAAGAGCGGTGGCGCGCCCGAGAACCGCGAATTTCGTCATGGAAAGGTGCTCCTGTCTTTTCATTGTGCTTTCAGCGTCCGCGCACCGGCTTCGCCGGCAATGATCGCAAACGACGCGAGATTGATGAACAGCCCGTGCTCGACCACGCCTGGAATGGAATTCAATTGATTGGCGAGTGCCTCTGCATCAGGAATACGGCCAAAAGATGCGTCGAGAATGTGGTGGCCGCCATCGGTCATGAAGACGTCTTCGCCGGCCTTGCGCAGCCTGATTTCGCCGGTCAGCCCCAGCCGCGAGGCGACCCGTTCGATGGCGATCTGCGTGGCGCTCAGGCCGAACGGGTTGACCTCCACCGGCAGCGGAAACGCGCCGAGCGTCTGCACCGTCTTCGACTCATCCGCGATCACGATCATGCTCGCCGAGGCCGCAGCCACGATCTTTTCGCGAAGAAGCGCTCCGCCGCCGCCCTTGATCAGTCTGAGTTGCGGATCGACCTCGTCGGCGCCATCGATCGTCAGATCAAGTTCCGGAAGCTCCTCGAGCGACTTCAGCGGGACGCCCAGCTCGAGGCAAAGGCGCGCCGTTCGCTCGGAGGTCGGCACGCCCTGGACACGCAGCCCGTCCGCCACTCTTTCCGCCAGCAGACGCACGAATTCTTCGGCCGTGGATCCGGTGCCTATGCCGAGGCGCATGCCGTCCTCCACATGCGCCAGAGCCGCTTGCGCAGCCTTGATCTTCATTTCCCGGGCGTCCATGCGCCAGAAGCTCCCCGTTGTTTCGCCGATGCTGTTTACACGCCTGCCCAAGGTTGGGAAAGTCCCCGGCAACGCCATTCGTTTGCATTTGACCACCGGCCGTCCTAAGGCATCCGGCGCACACAGTTCCCTCCGGAGGCTTAAATGACGGCACCCCTGGTGATATTCGATCTCGACGGCACACTTGTCGATACCGCCCCCGACCTCGTCGCCAGCCTCAACCATACCATTGCCGCCGCCGATCTGGAGCCGGTCACATACGACGACCTGACCCATCTGGTCGGCCAAGGCGCGCGCGTCATGATCCGGCGCGCCTTCGAACTGCGCGGCAGACATATCGACGAAGCGGCGGTGGAGCCTCTGCTCGACCGCTTCCTCGAACACTACAAGGCGGAGATGCCGGGTGCCAGCCGGCCCTATCCGGGTCTGATCGAAGCGCTGGATCGTCTGGCCGATGCCGGCATGGTTGCGGCGGTCTGCACCAACAAGCTTGAGGAACTGGCCGTGCCGCTGATCGAGAAGCTCGGCCTCGCGGACCGCTTTTCGGCCGTCACCGGAGGCGATACCTTTTCCGTCAGGAAGCCCGACGCGCGGCACATTTTCGGTACTGTGGAAAAGGCGGGCGGCGATCCGGCTGCCACCGTGATGATCGGTGACAGCATCAACGACATTCTGGCCGCACGCAATGCCGGCATCCCTTCGATCGCCGTCACCTTCGGCTATTCCGACGTTCCCGTCACGGAACTCGATCCCGACCACATCATCCGGAGTTTTTCGGAGCTGACGGCCGATCTCGTGACCAGCCTGCTCACCACGAAACAACCGCTCGCGGCGATGAAATGAAGAAAGGCGCCTCGTCGGGCGCCTTTTTCATCCGGCATCGGCTGAACGTCAGGATGTGCGCGCCTTCGTCGTGGCCGCCAGCGCCTTCAGTGTCGCGGCGTCGCGGTCATAGACGTCGGCGAAATATTCGACCACGCCGTCCTTGTTCGGCCATGCGGTGAAGTAGGCGACGTAGACCGGGATCTTCGCCGTCACCTTCTCGCCGACATTCTTGCCCTGCGCGATCCTCGCCGCCACGTCCTGTTCCGTGATGCCGAGCACCGCCGCCGCCATCTTGCGTGGGTCGGCCAGCCGGACGCAGCCGTGGCTCAAGGCGCGCATGTCGCGCTTGAAGAAGCTCTTCGACGGCGTGTCGTGCATGTAGATCGCATGCTCGTTCGGGAAAAGGATCTTCAATTCCCCGAGCGCGTTGTCGCTGGACGGCGGCTGCCGGACGGCGATCGACTGCGTCGATCCGTACCAGTTGACGCTGGTCGAAGAGACGGGACGGCCGTTGACCTCCACCTGATAGCCCATGCGATCGAGATAGGACGGATCGGCGCGCAGATGCGGCAGCATCTCGTTGATGATGATCGACTGCGGCACCCCCCAATAGGGATTGAATTCCACAGTCTCGATCTGGTCCTGGAAGAAATAGGTCTGGTTCGCCTTCGAGCCGACGACGACGCGCATGGAGAACCGCTCCGCGCCCCTGTCGTGGTAGGCGGCGGTATAGGCCGGCTGGTTGATGAAGACGTAGCGGCCGCCAAGCTCCGCGGGCAGCCAGCGCGCCTGCTCCATCGCGACGACCAGCTTGTCGATCTTCGCCTGCACCGTGTCGCCGACCATCGCGCGGACCGTCGCGGGCCCGACGACGCCATCCGCCTTCAGCCCGGCTTCCGCCTGGAACGCCTTCACCAGCTCGACGATCTCGGGGGCATACACATCGCCCTGCTGGTAGCTGGTCAGGATGGTGGAATGTGCCTCCTTCAGCGCCTCGGAGCCATTCTTGCGGATCGCCGCAACGACATTGGGAACCTCCGGGCTCGTCAGACCCGGCTTCAGAAGCAGCTTTTCAGGAAGAACGATCTGCTGGCCCTGCCCGGCCTCCTCGGCACGCAGCTTCGCAAGCTCCGCCTTCAATGATTGAAAATGCGCGCTTCGCGGCGCAAGGCCCGCCAGATAGGCGGCGGCGTCATCGTCCGCCTTGATGAAAGGCAGTACGAAGGCGAGCGACACGTCCTTCCGCTTGAAATCGTGGTAGCCGGAAATGCGGTTCGGATCGAGGCGTCCGCGCACCATGTCCTGCGCGAACATAAGCGCCTTGGCAGACAGTGCCAGTTCGAACTGCATCAGAGCCTGCTGGTGCGCTTCGGCTGCCGGGACTACGGCGTCAGTGGCGGTCGCTGCAACCGGCTGCACGCTCGCCGTCACCAGTTCCGGGATGGCGACGCGGTAGTCGGCGGGGTCGAGACCGAATTCCCCCGCGCGTTCGAACTGCGCAAGGACGCTCCTCGCCTTTGCGTTGACGTCCCCGTCGGTGATCCACAGCGGCTGGCTGTTCTTGCCATAGAAGGCTTCGAGGGTTGCGGCGATGTCGGCCGGCGCCGACACGCCCGCCGTGGCGAGGAACCGTTCCGCACCTGCTGCCGCAGCAGCGGCGAAACCGGCCGTCTTCACCGCCCGGTCGGATTCAGGCCGATAGACGTGGTACTTCGGCCCGGTGACCTTTGGAAGCGGCTGAGGGTCGATATCCTGTTGCGGCATGCCGACGCCGGGCAGCCCGTTGCCGACGGGAGGGCGGTTGCCCGGCCCGCCGCGGATGATATCCATCAGCGTGATCGCCTGTGCAGGCGCTGCTCCGGCGGCGAACGTCGAAAACGAGGAAACGAACGCGAGAGCGATGGAAGTACGTCGTGAGATGGTCTGCAATTTGTTCCCCGTCGGCTGTTTCGCCATTCACCGGATGAGTTCCACGCTGTAGCGGATCGCGTGAAGGATGAAAAGGAATGGGCTCACGCGCCGGCCGCAGCACCGCTGCGCCCGCCGGCCCAAACCGTTCCCACAAGGTTAAGAAACCATTCGTTAAATTTTTATTCATCCGGCCGGCTCGAAGGTGCGGGATGCAGTGGTGCGCCTTCCCGGATTTTCCCCGGCGTGACCTAAATGGCACGCCGCAGAGCTCCGGTTCCGCTCCAGCGCCGCCGACAAGCTTGCCCTGCGCGCGCATTGGTATACAACACCGCCGCCGGCCTTGCGCCACGGCACTTTGTTGAATAACTCCGGCGCTATCATTTTGCGCAGCAGAGGCGAAGACATGGCATCGACCCGCACCGAAACCGACACCTTTGGCCCCATCGACGTTGCCAGCGACCGCTATTGGGGCGCGCAGGCGCAGCGCTCGCTCGGCAACTTCAAGATCGGCTGGGAAAAGCAGCCGGTGTCGGTGATCCGGGCGCTCGGCATCGTCAAGCAGGCGGCCGCCCGCGCAAACATTCAGCTCGGCGGCCTGGACGCGGAAATCGGCAAGGTGGTCGTGACCGCTGCCCAGGAAGTCATCGACGGAAAGCTGAACGACCACTTCCCGCTCGTCGTCTGGCAGACGGGATCGGGCACCCAGTCCAACATGAACGCCAACGAAGTGATCTCGAACCGCGCGATCGAGATGCTGGGCGGCACCATGGGCTCGAAGAAGCCGGTGCACCCGAACGATCACGTCAACATGAGCCAGTCGTCGAACGACACCTACCCCACGGCCATGCACATCGCCTGCGCCGAACAGATCGTCCGGCATCTGGTGCCCTCGCTCAAGCACCTGCACGCCGCGCTTGAGGACAAGGTGAAGGCCTTCACCCACATCATCAAGATCGGCCGCACGCATACGCAGGACGCGACGCCGCTGACCCTCGGCCAGGAGTTTTCGGGCTATGCCGCGCAGGTCGCTTCCGCGATCAAACGCATCGAACTGACGCTTCCGGGCCTTTACGAGCTGGCGCAGGGCGGCACCGCCGTCGGTACGGGCCTCAACGCTCCGGTGGGCTTTGCGGAAAAGGTCGCCGAGGAAATCGCCGCCATCACCGGTCTGCCCTTCGTGACCGCGCCGAACAAGTTCGAGGCGCTCGCCGCCCACGATGCCATGGTCTTCTCCCACGGAGCGATCAACGCTGCGGCCGCCGCCCTCTTCAAGATCGCCAACGACATCCGCTTCCTCGGCTCCGGCCCGCGCGCCGGCCTCGGAGAGCTGGCTCTCCCGGAAAACGAGCCCGGGTCCTCGATCATGCCGGGCAAGGTCAACCCGACCCAGTCGGAAGCGATGACACAGGTCTGCGCGCACATCTTCGGCAATCACGCCGCGATCACCTTCGCCGGCAGCCAGGGTCATTTCGAGCTGAACGTCTACAATCCGATGATGGCCTACAACTTCCTGCAGTCGGTCCAGCTTCTGGGCGATGCGGCCGTTTCGTTCACCGACAATTGCGTCGTCGGGATCGAGGCTCGGGAAGGCAACATCCGGAAGGGCGTGGAAAACTCGCTCATGCTGGTTACGGCGCTCAACACCAGGCTCGGCTACGATACCTGCGCGAAGATCGCCAAGACGGCCCACAAGAACGGAACCACCCTTCGGGAAGAGGCGGTCGGCGGGGGCTACCTCACCAACGAAGAATTCGACCAGTACGTGCGCCCGGAAAACATGATCGGACCTCGCTGAGTCTGCACTCGACCTCCGTCCGAAGAAAGCAAGATGCGGCCGTGGATCGCCATGGCCGCATCCTTTACGTGCAACATCTCGACGCACAACGAATGCGTTGACCTGCAAGTACTTCTGTGAAAGCTTCCTTTTAAAGGAATCTCTGTCCACCGGATGCAAGTCCGTCCCGGGCGGGGCTGCTTAATTCTTTTCCAATACTTCTCATATAACGCTGTTCTAAAGCAGCGCAGAAAGCCATGGGGGGCTCGGATGACGACCGCTGGTGCGCCGAAGGCGCAAGCGACTGATGTTGTCGGTCAAATCGTCTATGCATTGCGAACGATGGGGGTCGCACCGATTCCCCGGAACTATCAGCTGTTTTACGAAGCCTATATCGGTTCGAACGGCGAACTCACGCAAAGGCTCGCAGCGCTCGGCAGCTATGCCAGCCAGGAAGAGCTCGATGCGCTTGCCGCGGAATTCCTCGGTACCGCACATGTGGAGGTGATCGAGCGTGCCCATGGCAAGCTGACCGTGGAACTGGAGGGTCTGCTGAGGCTGCTGCAGCAGGAGCAGCGTGCCATGGAGGGCTACACCAAGCTTCTGGGCGAGACGGCCACCCGCATCAATTCGAAGGCCAACTTCTCCAACGACATCATCCGCAACGCCATCACCCTCCTTACCGATGCGACCGGAAACCAGCTGGCTCACGGCGAGCGGACGGTGGATACCATGGCCGGGCATTCCCAGGAGATGGACCAGGTCCGCCGGGAACTCGACGAGTACAAGAGGATCGCCAACACCGATTCGCTGACGAGGCTCGCCAACCGGCGCGCCTTCGATGAGAAGCTCGCCGCGCTCTACGACGCCGCCCCCAATCTGCCGGTCGCGGCGCTGATCCTCGGCGACATCGACAACTTCAAGAAGATCAACGACACCTACGGCCACCCCGTCGGCGACAAGATCCTCGCGACGGTGGCTTCGGTCATCCGGTCGAACGTCCGAAAGGATCTCTTCGTCGCACGCACCGGCGGCGAGGAATTCGCCGTCATCGTCGAGGGCAACACCGCCGAGGAGGTGATGGTCATCTGCGAGCGCATCCGCTGCGCGCTGGAAACCCGCAGCTTCCGGAATTCCCGTTCCGGCGTCCAGTACGGTCCGATCACCATATCGCTCGGCTATTCGATGGGTTCCCAGGCCCACGACGCAGGCGGGCTTTATGCGAATGCGGACTGCGCCCTCTATCACGCCAAGCACACGGGCCGGAACCGCACCGTCTTCTTCGAGGAAGCCATGCGCAACGACTACGCGGGTAAGAACTGGCTCATCTATCGCGGCTGAGCGTCACCACATGGTGGCCGCCGCACGCCCGGCCCATTCCCGGTCATAGGTCTCCTGATCGAATTCCGCCTTCGCAGCCTTCAGCAGCATGCCCGGCGTCGGCAGGGTCGAGGGATCTACGAAGCGCTCCGGGTTCCAGAGTTCGGCGCGCATCAAGGCGCGCGCACACTGGAAGTAGACCTCGCCGATCGTGATCACGACGACGCTGCGCGGATGACGCCCGTCCATCTCGAAGCTTTCGAGCAGGGCAAGCTCGACGGAAATCACCGCGCGCCCGTTGACGCGCATGGCCGTGTTGGAACCGGGGATGAGGAACATCAACGCCACCCGGGGATCGCGCACGATGTTGAGAAGCGAATCGATCCGGTTGTTGCCGCGCCAGTCCGGAAGAAGAAGCGTTGCGTCGTCGCGGACCCTTGCGCAATTTCCGGCGTCGCCGCGGGGCGAGCAATCCAGTCCCTCCGGCCCGACCGTCGCAAGCGCAATGAACGGCGACGACTCGATCAGGTGCCGGTACTCTGCAGTCAGTGTCCGCGTCACCTTCAAGACCGACGCTTCGGTGACGTCGCCGTAAATCTGCTTCAACTGATCGATCGTCTGTATCGTCTTCATGGCGTCCCCCGCAGTCTCTCTCTGACCGCGGGAGGTGACACTAGGATGACAAAGTGGACCGGGCAACGCCTAGGCGGCGGAGCTTTGGCCGTTCTCGACAGGATCTCCGCCGACGAAATTCCGAATGGTCTCCATCACCGCCGGGGCGCTGATGATCCGGCGATGTCCGAGGCCGTTCGCCCAGTGGATGCGGGCCGTCGGCACCGTTTCATAGCGGCGGGCATGGTCGGCGTCGACTTCCTTGTCGTCCTCCGCATGCACCACCAGCAGCGGCGTCCCGATGCGCTGCGCCACCGCGACCGCGTCGAATTCGGCGAGCGTCGCACCGGCGATCTCCTCCGCATGGCGAATCAACCCCTGCCTCGCAGCGCTTCCCAGCCCGATCATGTCGGAAAAGCCGTCGAACAGCCATTCGATCCGCGACGGCGAACCGATGACAGCGAGGCGCCGGGGCCGGATCGACCCCGCGCCGCGCATAACGCCGCCCGCCGCCAGCATAAGGGCCGCTCCGCCGAAAGAATGGCCAACCGCAGCGTCGAAGGGTCCGAACCGGCGCTCGGCCTCCA
>DASUPM010000544.1:0-2248 GCA_036281095.1 Pseudorhizobium sp. | reverse complement strand
CAAGCCCCTGCTCGACCAGGCGATCGACATGGCAACCGCAAAGCCCCACGTCTGCCTCGTCCTGCAACGCCCCGAATTGGGCGCGACACTGCGCGAGGGCCGGGATGTCGATTTCAAGGCGGCCGTGGAGGCTGAAAAACGGAAGGCCACGGTTGTCGAGTGCGTGCCGCTGGCGGCTACCGATCCTTTGTACATCCTCTATACATCGGGCACGACAGGGCAGCCGAAGGGTGTGGTGCGGGACAATGGTGGCCACATGGTCGCCCTGCGCTGGAGTCTGGAAAATCTCTACGGCATAAAGGCTGGCGATGTCTTCTGGACGGCCTCCGATATCGGCTGGGTCGTAGGCCATTCCTATATCGTCTATGCCCCGCTTCTGGCTGGCGCCACGACCGTCCTCTTCGAAGGCAAACCGGTCGGAACTCCCGATGCAGGAACCTTCTGGCGTGTCGTTTCCGAGCACCGCGTGAAGGTGCTGTTCACCGCGCCCACGGCATTCCGCGCCATCCGCCGCGACGATCCGGGTGGAGATCATGTCGGCCGCTACGACCTCTCCTCCCTCAAAGCCCTTTTTCTTGCCGGAGAGCGGGCGGATCCGGAAACGCTGCGATGGGCCGAGACCGTGCTCAAGGTTCCGGTTATCGACCATTGGTGGCAGACGGAATCCGGCTGGCCGATGGTTGGCAATCCCGTCGGCCTCGGGCTACTTCCCGTCAAGCCGGGCTCGCCGACCTTGCCGATGCCGGGCTATGCCATCGAAGTGCTCGACGATGCCGGGCATCCGGTGCCGGCCGGTATTCTCGGGAACATCGTCGTCAAGCTGCCATTGCCGCCCGGCTGCCTCGTGAGCTTCTGGAATGGGGATGAGCGGTTTAGGCGTTCATGCCTTGACGAATTTCCCGGCTACTACAAGACCGCGGATGCAGGCATGATCGATGAGGACGGCTATGTGTTCGTGATGGCGCGGACGGACGATATCATAAATTGTGCCGGGCACAGGCTCTCGACGGGAGCCATGGAGGAAGTCTGCGCCACGCATCCGGATGTCGCCGAATGCGCGGTGGTCGGTGTCGCAGACCCGGTAAAGGGGCAGGTGCCGTGCGGCTTCGTCGTCCTGAAGAACAGGGTCTCCCGTGAAGCGGCGGAGATCGAGCGGGAAATCATCGATCTCGTGCGCGCCGAGATAGGTCCCGTCGCCGCCTTCCGCACCGTCATGGTGGTAGCACGATTGCCCAAAACCCGGTCCGGGAAGATCCTGCGCGGCACGATGCAGAAGATCGCCGACGACATGCCGTGGACGATGCCGCCGACCATCGATGACCCTCTCATCCTTGAGGAGATCACTGCGATTCTCAAGGAACGAGGCTATGCACGGAGCGGGGCTGGTACGAAAGAAACCGTCTGAACGCAAAACCCCGGCAGCGCCGGGGTTTCTGTATTCCCATCAGGCCAGAGCTGCTCGTCAGTAGCGGCCTTCGTCTTCGTCCTCGTCGCGCGAGGTGGACTTGAGAGAGCTCAGCTTGGCGAAGACCGCATCCGCGTCGATCTCCTTCTCCTCGCGCTCGGCGCGGTAGTCGAAGTCGAGATTCTCGGTCTCGGATGCCGACTGGAGGGTTGCGCCGACCTCTTCCATGGTCGGCAGCGGACGGCCCTTCGATGCCTTCTCCACTTCGAGATCGAGGTCGATCTGGCTGCAGAGGCCGAGCGTTACCGGGTCCATCGGCGCCAGGTTGGCGGAATTCCAGTGCGTGCGCTCGCGGATCTGCTCGATGGTCGACTTGGTGGTTCCAACCAGGCGGGAGATCTGCGCGTCCTTCAGTTCCGGATGATTGCGAACCAGCCAGAGGATGGCGTTCGGGCGATCTTGCCGCTTGGAGACCGGGGTATAGCGCGGGCCGCGGCGCTTGGATTCCGGAACACGTACCTTCGGCTCCTGGAGCTTCAGCTTGTAGTTCACATCCGCTTCGCCGCGCTGGATTTCGTCACGCGACAACTGACCGGTAGCGATGGGGTCGAGCCCCTTGATGCCCTGAGCCGCTTCGCCGTCGGCAATCGCCTTCACTTCGAGCGGATGGAGCTTGCAGAACTGCGCGATCTGATCGAACGAGAGCGCCGTGTTGTCGACCAGCCAGACGGCGGTGGCCTTCGGCATGAGCAATTGTTGAGCCATGGATATACCTTCTCTGTCCGTCCGCGCCGGTGTCGCGGGCCGTGGGATCAACCACAATTTCCGGGAATTCGACGGGTC
>DASUPM010000543.1:0-2132 GCA_036281095.1 Pseudorhizobium sp. | reverse complement strand
GCGCATCGCCGTAGGTGACGAGGATCTCGTCGAACCCTTCTGCGATCAGCTCACGCGCGGAGAGGACCGCATGCCCCGTTCCAAGCCGCTCGGTCTGCATGACCGTCCTGACGGTCATGCCGCCTTTGTTCGCCGCCGCGGCCACCGCCTCCGCATCGCGGCCCAGAACGAGCGCCACGTCGGCAATCCCGGCGGAAGCGACCGCCTTCATCACATGACCGATCATCGGCAGGCCCGCGATAGGATGCAGGACCTTCGACATCGACGATTTCATGCGGGTGCTGTCTCCGGCGGCAAGAATGACGGCGAGGCAGGTGCGGCTCATAGGGTTCTCCCGAAATTGTCGCCACTTCTCTATCAACAACTCGATTGACAGGCGATAAACGGCTCATGACGGACTGCAACAAAAAAGGCGCCTCCATGGGCGCCTTTCTGGGAATGGTGCCGATGGCTTACTGCGGCAGCTTGTCGTCCACGCCTTCGACGTAGAAGTTCATGCCGAGAAGAACGCCGTCCTCGGCCTTCTCGCCTTCCGCAAGCCAGTCAGAGCCGTCCTGCTTCTTCACCGGGCCGGTAAAGGGATGCAGCTCGCCGGACTTGATCTTGGCTTCGGTCTCTTCGGCCATCGCCTTAACGTCGTCGGGCATGTTGGTGTACGGCGCCATCGTCAGGATGCCATCCTTCAGACCATCCCAGATCTGTTCCGATTTCCAGTTGCCGTCCAGCAGCGCCTGCGTGCGCTTGATATAGTAGGCGCCCCACGTGTCCACGATTGCGGTGAGCTGCGTCTGCGGACCGGCCGCGATCATGTCGGAAGCCTGGCCGAAGGCATGGATACCGCGCTCGGCTGCCACCTGCATCGGCGCAGTGGTATCGGTATGCTGGGTCAGGATGTCGACGCCCTGGTCGATCAGCGCCTTGGCCGCATCGGCTTCCTTGCCGGGATCGAACCAGGTGTTGGCCCAGACGACCTTCAGCTGGAAGTCCGGATTGACCGACTGCGCGCCCAGAATGAAGGCATTGATGCCCATGACGACTTCCGGGATCGGGAAGGATGCGATGTAGCCCGCAACGCCCTTCTTCGACATCTTGGCGGCGATCTGGCCCTGGATGTAGCGACCTTCGTAGAAGCGCGAGTTGTAGGTCGCGACGTTCTCGGCAGCCTTGAAGCCGGTGGCGTGCTCGAACTTCACGTCCGGGAATTTCTGGGCGACCTTGATGGTGGCATCCATGAAGCCGAACGAGGTGGTGAAGACCATCGCACAGCCGGAACGGGCCATGCGCTCGATCGCGCGCTCGGCGTCCGGCCCTTCCGGCACGTTTTCCAGGAACGGCGTTTCGATCTTGTCTCCGAAATGCTCCTGCAGGGCCTGACGGCCGATGTCATGGGCCTGGGTCCAGCCGCCATCGGTCTTCGAGCCGACATAGATAAAGCAGACCTTGGTTTTGTCCTGTGCCTGCGCGCCACCCGCGAAGCCGCCCAGTACGGCGGCGGCAGCGGCCAGTGCAACGATCAGTTTCTTCATTTTTCGTAACCTCTTTTGGCTCTGAGACTTGGATACGGATGCCATCAACGCTCTGGAACGAAAGGCTTTCCTAGCGATGCGGGGGTGTTGATCAACGTCGTACGACGATTATGCGAGATGATGATGAGCACCACAATAGTGGCTGCGTAAGGCAAGGCCGAAAGAAATTGGGATGGTATGCCAATTCCAAACGCCTGAGCGTGCAATTGCCCGATCGTCACCGCACCGAACAGGTAGCCGCCCGCGAGAACGCGCAAGGGGCGCCAGGATGCGAAGACGACCAGCGCCAGCGCGATCCAGCCGCGCCCGGCAGCCATGTTCTCCACCCATTGGGGCGTGTAGACGAGCGAGAGCTGCGCACCGGCGAGCCCGGCACAGGCGCCACCGAACAACACCGCGAGGTAGCGCGTCCTGATGACGTTGATGCCCAGCGCATGGGCCGAGGCGTGGTTGTCGCCGATCGCCCGCATCCGCAGGCCCGTCCTGCTTCGGAAGAGGAACCAGTGGATGCCGACAACCAGTGCGATCGACAGATAGAAGATCAGGTCCTGCCGGAAGAGCAGCGGGCCGAGAAACGGAATGTCCGAGAGCAGCGGGATCTCGATC
>DASUPM010000542.1:0-8100 GCA_036281095.1 Pseudorhizobium sp. | reverse complement strand
TCCGTCGGAGATCTGCCGGATCCAGGGAACGAATTCCGATTTTGGCGACTTGTTGCTCGCTTCGCGCCAGGAGGCTTCCATGGAAAGCGATTCGCGCTGCCCCCACGCGGCGAGCGGGTTGACGACGAGCATGGCGAAGAGACCGATCAGGAAGGCGCCGATCGCAAAAGGCATGATGAACTGCCAGACGGAAATTCCCGCTGCTCTCGTAACCACCAGTTCGTACCGGCGGTTGAGGGCGATCAGGGCAGTCATCCCGATGAAGAGGGTCAGCGTCGGGATGGTCTGCTGAAAGATCAGCGGTGTCCGCATTACGGTGAAGAGCAGCGCGCCGGGAACGGTATAGCCCTCAAGGCTTGCCATGCGGCGGCTCGTCTCGCTGAAGTCGGCGAGAAATATGATTGCGCCGACGCCGAGGAAGAACCAGATCGCAATGGTGAGATACCGCCGGAAGAAGTAACGGCCGAGCGTGGTGAACATCATCGCCCGCCTCCAGCCGTCGTCCGCTGTGCCCAGCGTTGACGCATCCGTCGAAGGGTGCCGCTGGTGAGATTGGTGATGGCGCGCGGCATCCGGAAGCTTCGATGGGTCGCGAGAAGGTAGGTGCAGATGGCGATGATGGAGGCGGGTAGCAGGTAGATCAGGAGGATGTAAGCCTCATCCTGCCTCACGAGGTTCTTCAGGGAAAAGCCCATCCATCGCAGGGCAAATGCCATCACCAGCGCGATCACCATGGGATGCAGGCGCGTTTGGCGATGTGAGCGCGAATCTCCTGCAACGACAAGCGAGATCATCGCGAACATGAACGGGAACAGCCATTCCGTGAGGCGCCCATGCAATTCCGCGCGATAGCTGCCGGGCGACCGCTGGTAGTGCGGATCGGCGGCATCCGGTTCAAGCAGGAAGCCGAGGCTCCGGTCGCCGGCGTTCAGGGAAGGTCCCTCGGATGCCGACATCGCGGACAGGTCGAAGGCATAGGAAGCGAACTTGATGATCGAGATCCGCCCCTCGGCGGTTTTGCGATGCACCTCTCCGTCACGCATCGTCAGCGACGTGCCGCTTTCATCGATAGAGCCTTCCCGCGCATAATAGATGAGATCGAACGCCGGGTCGCGATAATCGACCACGAAAAGACCCGTCAGCACGCGGCCGGAATGGCGTTCCGAAATCTGCACATAGAGGCCGTCTTCGATGCTGCGGAAGGTCTTTTCCTCGATGACCGAGGAGAGGAGATCCGCATAGGCGGCCGCGACCATCTGCCTTGCGGCGACGCGGGCGGGGGGCTCGACGAAATTGGCGACGACGAAGGAAAAGATGCTGAGAAAGGCGGCGAGAAACAGCACGGGCCGATAGATGATGCCTCGCGAGGCACCGGCAGCGTCGATTACCGGCAGCTCGGAATCGTTGTTCATCGCGGTCAGTGTCTGGGTGATGCCGATGGCCAGTGCGAAAGGCAGCACGACGGGTACGATGGTCGGCAGGAGATAGGTCGCGAGCACCATGAACGAGCCCATCGACTGGCCCGTATCGGTGACGAGATTGATTCGCCCCAGCACCTGAATCGTCCAGATGATGGTGAGCACCGGCAGCAGCGTCACCAGGAACATCTGAAGGATCCTGCGCAATATGTAGATTTCGAGAAGCTTCATCACGTCCCGGCACATCGATTCGAGCCCCTCCGCCGAACGGGAGGCTGGGCTTATCTAAGCGATCGCATCAGGGTTGGCGACAGCTTCGACTTCACAATCCCGGGGCAGATGGTGTTTTTTTGACGGACTGTGTCATTTCGAAAAGTGCGGTGACGGCCGCGTAAACGACCAGTGACGACAGGAATCCGAGGGTGACGTCGGATAGATAATGCCGGCCGAACGAGAGGCGAAGCGCCGGTGCGATCAATGCGATGACGATCAGCGGCGGACCGAGTACCGTCCGCAGATGCGCGGGCAGGAGCACGACGAGGCAGGCAAGCCAGCCCGCCCCGGCGGCTTCGCCGGAGACGAACGAACAGTTGCTGATGCAGGCGCCGCCGAAATCACCCGCGGGCGCGAAGGGCATCCGTCCGCCGAACAAGGTGGTGTCCGCAGGGCGAGGCCTGTCCGACAATTCCTTGAGGACGAGATTTACCAGAACATAGGGTCCGATCAGCATCGAGATGATGGCGATGCCGTATTCGCGTACGCGCCGGACATCTGCCGCCGCTTGCTTGCCCAGGCTCTTGAGCATGAGGCCGAGAAGCGCGACCGCAATGGCGGCCGGGAGGTAGAAGAGCACTTCCCGCAGGATCTTGAAAAGCTCCTGGCTGCTATAGGGAAAATGTCCGCACACCTGTGCATTTGCAGTTCCGGCAGCGCAGACGACCTCATTGAAGAAGGAATGGGCGACGGCGATATCGATCCCGGGCTGAAGGTAGAAGAAGACCAGAAGAATGCACCACATCGCCAGCAATGTGGCGAAGGTCCGAAACGCGTTGCCGAACATGACGTTTCTGATATCGAGCATTGTCGCCTGGCGGTTCCGCAAAAACATCGCAAACCTGTCGTCGGTTGTCGATGAGATGGCTTTGTAAGCGCTGACCACCGCCTTTGGCAACAGGCTGCTGATGGCTGAAGGTCCGTGCGGGACGGAAGGCTTGGCGCTGTGAGGCATTTTGGTTGCCTTGAAGAATAAAACAGAGATGATCGGCCGCAAATCGAGAAAGAGCTGGAGTGACGATGTCATCGAATTATGAAATCCGTTTTGCAGGATCGGCGCCGCTCGACGGAACCCTGGTGGTTATGCTGCACGCGGGCGGCAAGGGCGCCGCTGGCCTGGCCGAGGCTGATCCCGCAAACGTTTCCGGGCGAGCGGCCGAGATCGCCAACTTCAAGGCGAAGTCCATGACGACAGTGGAGGTGATCGCTCCGCACGGCTCGAAGGCGGACCGGCTGCTGGTACTCGGCTTGGGTAAGCCGAAAGACCTGACCGCGCATGACTGGCTGCGCGCGGGCGGTGCGGCCGCCGCTCATTTCAGATCCGCCACCGACGTCGTCGTCTTCCTCGACGCGCCCGGGCTCGATGTGGGAGGTACGGAAGCCGCCGATTTCGCTCTCGGTATCATGCTGCGTGCCTACAGGTTCGATACGTACAAGACGAAGAAGAAGGATGAAGACGACAAGCCGCCGAAGAGGGTTTCCGTCACACTGGTCACCAAATCGCACCTAGACGCCGCAAATCTGCTTAGCGACGCAGACGCGGTGGCAGGCGGCGTGGTGCTTGCCCGTGATCTGGTCAACCTCCCGCCGAACGTGCTCGGCCCGGTGGAGTTTGCGGAAAAGACCCGCGAACTGGAGGCGCTGGGGGTCGATGTCGAGATCTTGACGGAAGCCGAGATGCGCAAGCTCGAGATGGGCGCCCTCCTGGGCGTCGCCCAGGGCTCCGCCCGCCCGCCGCGTATTGCGGTCATGCAATGGAAGGGCGGCAAGGCCGGCGAGGCTCCGGTCGCCTTTGTCGGCAAGGGCGTCGTCTTCGATTCCGGCGGCATTTCCATCAAGCCGGGCGCGGGCATGGAGGAAATGAAGGGCGACATGGGCGGGGCGGCTGCCGTGACGGGGCTCATGCATGCGCTGGCTGCCCGCAAGGCAAGGGTGAACGCCGTCGGCATCATCGGTCTGGTGGAAAACATGCCGGACGGCAATGCGCAACGTCCCGGCGACATCGTCACCTCCATGTCCGGCCAGACCATCGAAATCATCAACACGGATGCCGAGGGCCGTCTCGTGCTCGCGGACGCGCTCTGGTACTGCAACGATCGCTTCAAGCCGCGTTTCATGATCGATCTTGCGACGCTGACGGGGGCGATCATGGTCGCACTCGGCAACCAGCATGCGGGTCTTTTTTCGAACAACGACGGATTGGCCGCCCGGCTTGCTTCCGCAGGCGAGGTGACGGGCGAGAAGCTCTGGCGGATGCCGCTCGGCAAAGAATACGACAAGATGATCGATTCCAAGTTCGCCGACATGAAGAACACCGGGGGGCGCCATGGCGGCGCCATCACCGCCGCGCAATTCCTAAAGCGGTTCGTCGGAGAGACGCCTTGGGCGCATCTCGACGTGGCGGGCACGGCCATGAACTCGCCATCTACGGAGATCAGCCAGTCCTGGGCCTCCGGCTATGGCGTCCGTCTTCTGGACAGGCTTGTCCGCGACCACTACGAAGCCTGAACATGACGGAAGTGCTGTTCTACCACCTGACCGAGTCCAAGCTCGAGGACGCCCTGCCGGCACTCGTCGAAAAGAGTGTCGAACGCGGATGGCGGGTGGCGGTGCAGACAGGCGAGGAGGGGCGGCGCGATCTTCTCGACGCCCATCTGTGGACCTACCGCGAGGACAGTTTCCTGCCGCATGGGACGGACGCCGGCGAACATGCCGAGGCGCAGCCGGTGCTGCTAACGGCAGGGCCGGGCAATGCCAACAATGCGACGGTACGTTTCCTGGTGGACGGCGCGGAGCCGCCACCGCTCGACGCCTATGAACGGGTCGTCTTCATGTTCGATGGTTATGATGCGGAGCAACTGGAGAAGGCCCGTAGCCAGTGGAAGAGGCTGAAGGCCGAGGGGAACACGCTCACCTATTGGCAGCAGTCGCCCGAGGGGCGCTGGGTGAAAAAGGTGTAGACCTTCATCCCGCCATCGCTTCCTCGTACTCGGCGGAAAGTTCCAGCCACTGTTCTTCGGCTGCGGAGAGCTTCGCCGCGGCCTCTCCACGGCACTTCACCTTCTCGGCGGCCTCGGCCGGCTTTTCGTAAAGGCCCGGATCCGCAAGTTCTGCATCAAGCGTCTGAATCTGCTTTTCAAGCTTGGCCGTTAACGCCTCGATTTCGTTGATCTTCTTGCGCAAGGGAGCAAGCGAGGCCCTCCGCTCTGCCGCCGCCTTGCGCTGGTCGGCCTTGTTCGCCTGTTCGGCTGCCGGTTCAGCCTTGTCCTTTTCGTCCTTCTTCTTCCCCGAGGAGACGATCAGGCCGCGGTACTCTTCCATATCCCCTTCGAAGGCGGAAACCGTGCCGTTATTGACCAGCCACAGCCGGTCAACGGTCGCCTCGATCAGGTGGCGGTCGTGGGAGATCAGGATGACGGCGCCATCGTAGTCGTTGAGCGCGGCGATCAGCGCCCGGCGACTGTCGATGTCGAGGTGGTTGGTGGGTTCGTCGAGGATCAGGAGGTTCGGCGCATGAAAGGCGGCCAGTCCCATCAGCAGCCGCGCCTTTTCGCCGCCCGAAAGGTCCTTGGCCGCCGTCGCCATCTTTTCCGTCGCGAGCCCCATCTGCGCGACGCGGGCGCGAACCTTGGCTTCCGGAGCATCCGGCATCAGCCGGCGCACATGCTCGACCGGCGTCTCGTCCGGAATGAGATCGTCCAGCTGATGCTGGGCGAAAAACCCGATCTTCAGGCCGGGCGCCAGCCTGATGTCGCCGTTTTCGGCCTGCAGCCGGCCGGAGATGAACTTGGCGAAGGTGGACTTGCCGTTGCCGTTCGATCCCAGAAGCGCGATGCGGTCGTCGTTGTCGATCCGCAGATTGATGTTCTTCAGGATGGGAGTGCCCGGCTCATAGCCAACAGCGCCGCCGTTGATCGCCACGATCGGCGAGGCGGGCTGCTTTTCCGGTTCCGGGAAGGTGATGGGCTGCACATGGTCCTCGATCACCGAGGCGACGGTACCCATGCGTTCCAGCGCCTTCACACGGCTCTGCGCCTGCTTGGCCTTTGAAGCCTTCGCCTTGAAGCGATCGATGAAGCTCTGCAGATGCTTGCGCGCGGCCTCGTTCTTCGCCTTCGCCTTGGTCTGCAACTCGTCCGCTTCCGCCTTCTGCCGCTCGAACTGGTCATAGCCGCCGCGATAGAAGGTCAGCTTCTTCTGGTCGAGATGGATGATCGAGTTGACGGCGGTGTTGAGCAGGTCGCGGTCATGGCTGATGATGATGACCGTGTGCGGATAACACCGCACATAGTCTTCCAGCCACAGCGTGCCTTCGAGGTCGAGATAGTTGGTCGGCTCGTCGAGCAGGAGCAGGTCCGGCTCTGAAAACAGGACTGCTGCCAAGGCCACGCGCATCCGCCAGCCGCCGGAAAACGACGAGGCGGGACGCAGTTGTGCTTCGGGGCTGAAGCCCAGCCCGGCGAGAATGGTCGCGGCGCGCGCCTCCGCCGAATGGGCATCGATATCCGACAGCCGTACCTGGATCTCCGCGATGCGGTGCGGATCGCTGGCGGTTTCCGATTCCAGCAGCAGCGCCGCGCGCTCCTTGTCGGCGGCAAGAACAATTTCGATCAGCGACTGCTCCGTGCCGGGTGCCTCCTGCGCCACCTGGCCGATGCGCGCATTCTTCGGGATCGAGACCGAGCCGGATTCAGCCGACAGATCGCCGGTGATGATCCTGAACAGCGTCGACTTTCCCGCCCCGTTGCGGCCGACGAGACCCGCCTTGGTGCCGCTCGGCAGCGAGACGCTGGCGTGGTCGATCAGGAGGCGGCCGGCGATGCGCGCCGATATGTCATTGATGGTGATCATGTCCGCGCTTTTGGCCGAAGTTGAGGGGCATGGCAAGACGCGGCCGGCGGCCGGGGATGGTGAGGCTTTCTACATCCACCTCTGCCCGTCGCTGCGTAGGAAATAAACGAGATCGAGCACCAGCGACGGCTTGCCGAGCGAGGTCAGGATCATGTGCACCTGCCCGCGGTGGTGGGTCTGATGGTTGAAGACATGGGAAAGCACCGGACCGAGCGGCTGGGTGATCGGCTTCGGGTTGGTGATCGGCGTATAGGTGAAGGCTCCCGCAATCCGCTGGCCGTCAAGCGTCTCGACGAAATCTATGATCCGCCGGTCCTCGGCTGCCCGCGCGGCGCGCAGCTCCGCGAATTCCTCGAACAGCACCGCATCGAGCGCGTCCGGCGCATCGCCCGCGCCGGTCATCCGCCTCAGCCAGATGCGGTCGGCTGTCAGGAGATGATTGAGCGTGCGGTGTGCCGAGCCGAAGAAGGCGCCCGTGTCGGAGCGATATTCGTCGTCGGTGAGTTCGGCGCAGGCTTGATAGGTGCGATCGTTGGCCCAGCGGTTGTAGTCGGCGAACATCTGGAAATGGCGGCGCATCGGTATCTCCTGTGGTGGCAGTCCCATCCTAGCTGCCGGAACCCTGCAGTAGGATAATGCCTTCGATGAAATTTCCTGATTGGACTTGGCCTTGGAGACCGCCACTATGGTGCCCGGTATTCGGGAACAGGAGCTTGATGATGACGCGTGTGCTCTATTCGCTGTGTGGCAAGGACGAAGGACGGCCGTTTTCGCCGCATTGCTGGAAGGTGTCGCTGGCGCTTGCCCACAAGGGACTGGATTTCGTCGAGCGGCCTTTTCCGTTCACGGCGATCCCTGAGATCGAGGAGGGGTTTTCGAAGACCGTTCCCATCCTTCGGGACGGCGACCGTCTCGTCCGCGACAGCTTTCAGATCGCGCTCTATCTGGAGGAAGCCTATCCGGATCGCCCGACGTTGTTTGGAGGCGAGGGCGGTGTGGCGCTCTCGCGTTTCGTGGAAAGCTTCTCGCAGATGATCATCCACATGCCCGTGACGAAGATGGCGATCATGCACATCCACGACATGCTGGACGAGAAGGATCAGGCATATTTCCGCCAGAGCCGGCTCGAGCGGCTCGGCAAGCCGATCGAGGAGGTGGCCGCCGAAGGTGCGGCCGAGCGCGCCGCGTTCGCGGCCAGGCTCGAGCCGGTCCGCCGCACCCTGCATTTCCAGCCATTCCTCGGCGGCGACGGCCCGCTCTTCGCCGACTACATCCTGTTCGGCGCGCTGCAGTGGATGCGCGTGACGGCCGGCACACCGCCGCTCTCGCCGGATGATTCGGTCATGCAGTGGTTCGAGCGTTGCCTGGACCTATATGACGGCATGGGACGCCGTGTGACAGCCGCGTGAAATTGCCCGAACCCCCTTGTTTCCAAAGGCCGGGGCGGGTAAACACCGCCCACTTTCTCTGGACACAAGGACAAGACGATGGCGATTGAACGCACGTTTTCGATGATCAAGCCGGACGCCACCAAGCGCAACCTGACGGGCGCCATCAC
>DASUPM010000541.1:0-4826 GCA_036281095.1 Pseudorhizobium sp. | reverse complement strand
GACGACACACAACGAGGCTTTCGCCGCCGCGGCTGGGGCCAGGCGGCATGCTGCTCGGCCCGATCGCGCTTCTTCTCGTGTGGGAACTGGCCTCCCTGACAGGGCTTCTTCCCGAACGACTGCTGGCTGCCCCCTCCACGGCGGTGATAACCGGGTGGGACATGGCCCTCGACGGCACGCTCGGGGACCATTTCCTGTCCTCGGCGGCCCGAGCCTATACCGGGCTTGGCCTCGGCGTCGCGGTGGGTCTCGTGCTGGCTGTCCTGTCGGGCCTCACTCGCTGGGGCGAAGCCTCCATCGACGGGCTTGTCCAGATCAAGCGAGCCGTTCCGACGCTGGCACTGATCCCGCTCGCCATACTCTGGCTGGGTATCGGCGAATCCATGAAAATCGCCATCATCAGCCTGAGCGTCCTCGTGCCGGTCTACATCAATACCCACGCCGCCCTGAAGGGGATCGACATGCGCTTCGTCGAACTGGCGCGGACGGTCAGGCTCAGCCGGAAGGATTTCATTCTTCGCGTTGCATTGCCCGGCGCATTGCCGGGCTTCTTCACCGGCCTCAGGCTTGCGGTCACCACCTGCTGGACGGCCCTGGTGGTGCTCGAGCAGATCAATACCACTCAGGGCATCGGCTATCTCATGAACCGCGCCCGGGACTACGGGCAGACAGAGATCATCGTCGTCGGCCTGGTGGTCTATGCCGCCCTCGGCCTGACCTCCGACGGCGTCGTACGCCTCGTCGAACGCCGTGCCCTCTCCTATCGAAAGGTTATCGGATCATGAGTATCGTCTCCTTTTCTCCGCACGCATACTCGCCCGCACCGAGGCCGGAGACACTGCCGACGGCAGTGAGGCTGCGCAGCCTGCGTCGCGGTTTCGGAGGTCGCGCGATCCTCGACGACATCTCGTTGGACATCGGCACGGGCCAATTCGTTGCGCTGATCGGCCGTAGCGGCTGTGGCAAGAGCACGCTCCTGCGGGCATTGGCAGGCCTGGACGAGGATGCGGAAGCCTCGGGTGAGATGATCGTCCCGGAAAATTCGTCCGTTCTGTTCCAGGATGCACGGCTTCTGCCTTGGGAGCGCGTCGTCGACAATGTCGGGATAGGCCTTGATCTGCCGGAGCGATCCCGCAGCGCCCGCGCCCGCAAGGCACTCGCCGATGTCGGCCTGTCGGCACGCAAGGAGGCGTGGCCCGCCACGCTTTCAGGAGGGGAGGCGCAACGCGTGGCGCTGGCGAGATCGCTCGTCCGGAAGCCGGAACTGCTCCTTGCCGACGAGCCCTTCGGCGCCCTGGATGCACTGACGCGCCTGCGCATGCACGACCTGCTCTTCTCTCTCGTGCGTGAAAGCCGCCCCACCGTCCTTCTTGTCACCCATGACGTGGACGAAGCGCTCGTTCTCGCCGACCGCGTCCTCGTGATGGATGAAGGCCGGATAACGCAGGATCTGCCGGTTGCCCTCCCACATCCCCGGCGGAAGTCCGATCCCGTTTTCGAAGACCTGCGCCGCCAGCTTCTGAAGGAGCTTGGCGTCGAGCAATCCGTTTGACCAAGGAGAACCTGAGCATGACTCGCCAACTCCATCTGAATCTCTTCGTTCACGGCCGCGGACATCACGAGACCGCCTGGCGGCATCCGGACGCTTCGCCGCTCGCCCTGACCGACATCTCCTACTACGAAGACCTTGCACGCCGGGCGGAGGCGGCCTGCTTTGACGCCATCTTCTTCGCGGATGCGCTTGCACTGGGGGAAGGTGTCGGACATGCGGCGGCAGGCGGTCTTGAACCCATAACGATCCTGGCCGCCCTGGCGCGGACCACCAGCAAGCTGGGGCTTATCGCCACGGCCTCGACGACCTACACCGAGCCCTACAATCTCGCCCGCCAGTTTGCCTCGCTCGATCACATCAGCAACGGCAGGGTCGGCTGGAACATCGTCACCAGTTGGGTGACCGGCGCCGGACCGAATTTCGGCTATGATCGCCAGATCGAGCATGCGGACCGGTACGAGCGGGCTTTCGAGTTCATCGATGTCGTGTCCAGGCTCTGGGACAGCTGGGCTGACGACGCCGTGCTGGACGACCGGTCACGCGGAGTGTTCGCCGACACCTCCCGCATCGCTGCCATCAACCACCATGGCAATTATCACAGAGTAAGGGGGCCGCTGAACATTCCGCGGTCACCCCAGGGACGGCCCGTCTTCGTCCAGGCAGGCTCGTCCGACACCGGCCGTCGCTTCGCCGCGACGCATGCGGAAGCAATCTTCACGGCGCATCTCGAAAAACCTGCAGCCATCGCTTTCTACAGCGATGTGAAGGCGCGGGCGGCCGCGCTGGGGCGGAGTTCCGATCAGATCGTTATCCTTCCTGGCATAAGCGCAACATTGGGTTCGACCGAGGCCGAGGCCTTCCGGACGGCGCGGGAGCTGAACGAGCTATCGGAGCCTTCCGTTGGCCTGTCGCGCCTGTCAAACCGCTTTGGCGGCCACGACTTTTCCCACCTCGCTCTGGATCAGGTGCTCTCTGTGGACGATTTCCCCGACCCGGCCACGGTCCAGGCTGCGCAAAGCCGCGCCGCCAACATCGTCTCCTTGGTTTCGAGGGAGAGACCGACGCTGAGGGGGCTGCTCCACAGCCTCGCCGGCGCTCGCGGCCACTTCACCACAGCAGGCACTCCGGAACAGGTGGCGGACATCATGGAGGACTGGTTCAAGTCGGGCGCAGCCGACGGATTCAACCTCATGCCCCCCATCCTGCCTGCCCAGTTGGACCTCTTCACAGTTGAAGTGCTGCCGATCCTGAGGAAGAGGGGTCTTTTCCGGGAGGACTATGAGGGGCGGACCCTGCGCGATCATTTCGGCCTGGAGCGGCCGGAAAGCAGCTTCTTCGGCACTGAGGCAGAAGGCCGCGCCCAGGCGTCCTGACCGTCGTGCAGCAAGTATGGAGGATGGCGCCGAGAGAGTGCCATCCGTCATTCCCGCAGCCTACCCCGAACCTCGGGAACGGCGAAGATGCCTTAAACCGCCTGCGGGGGCGTTCATCCCGCATGCGCCGGCGCGTCCAGCCATCTCTGCTTCTCGGAATCCAGCGGGTATTCGCCATCGGGAACCACGACGAGCTTGCCCACAAAGTTCTTCGACATGAAATCGGTCTGGGCGCGATGGAACTCCGAAAGCGGGTATACACCGCCGACGAGTGGCCGCACCTTGCCGCTCTCGATATAGCCGACCAATCTCTGGAAGTCGGCGCGGCTGCCCTGGCTCGAGCCGTGCAGTTCGAGCTGCTTCAG
Source organism: Pseudorhizobium sp. (assembly GCA_036281095.1). Classification (GTDB taxonomy): domain Bacteria; phylum Pseudomonadota; class Alphaproteobacteria; order Rhizobiales; family Rhizobiaceae; genus Neorhizobium. The sequence continues at coordinate 1,536 of DASUPM010000541.1, read as the reverse complement.
ATACATCGTCCGCAAGTCGAGCTGGACCACCGGTCCGGCAATTGCGCCCGCGGTGGTATAGCGGCCTTCAGGACGCAGTATCTTCAGGAGATCGTTGAACATCGGGCCGCCGACCAGATCGGCGACCACATCGATCGGCTGGCCGTCGGTGGCTTCGCTCACCGCATCGATAAGATCGCCCTTGCCTCTCGTCACCACCGCCTCGGCGCCGATGTCCAGCACGGCGTGTTCCTTGCCGGGGCCGGCGACGGCGATCGGAATTGCGCCGCGGGCGCGGGCAAGCTGAATGATCGCCGAACCGACGCCACCCGACGCGCCGGTAACGAGCACCCGCTCCCCGGCGGAAAGCCGCGCCCTTTCCAGCATGCGCTCGCCAGTCAGGTAGGCGCAACAGAAGGTGGCGAGTTGGATATCGGTGATGTCTGTCTGAACAGCATGGGCGTTCTCGGCCGGCAGCGTCATGTACTCGGCATAGCCGCCGTCACGTCCGTGTCCCATGTAGTCGATATCGGCCAGGCTGTCGTCGTCGCGGTTGTAGATCGAGAAATCCACCATCACCCGTTCGCCGATCCGACGCAGATCAACGCCGGTTCCCACGCCGACGACGTGGCCGACGGTGTCCGCGCCCTGAATGCGCGGGAAGGTCAGCGTGTTGCCCTGGCGCCGCCAGGTAGACACCGCCCCCGGGTCGTCCTCCGTACCGTAGGCACCCTGGCGCACCCACACATCGGTGTTGTTCATGCCGCAGGCGGTCACCCGGATAAGCACTTCTCCGGGTGCTGGCCGCGGAACGGCCACCTTCCGGCTGTAGACGAGCTTGTCCAGACCACCATGGCCGGTCAGGAGCACCGCAGCCATCGTTTCCGGCATGGCATTCATGGCGCTTCTCCCTCAGCGGTTTGCGAAGACACTGTCGATCGCATCCGCCGTCGCCTTGACGACGACGTCCGCTTCGTCCCGGCTCAGGCACAGCGGCGGCGCGAAGCCCAGGATGTCGCCTTGGGGCATGGCCCGGCCGATCACGCCCCGTTCCAGCAGGGCAGCCGCGACCTGTGGTCCGATCTTCAACGACGGGTCGAAGAACTTGCGGTCATCCCGATTCTCCACGAATTCGATCGCCGCCATGAGCCCGTCGCCGCGCACCTCGCCCACATGCCGGTGGCCGCCGACGGCCCTTGCCAGTTCGGAGCGGAAATAAGAACCGGTGGAACCGGCGTTCTCGACGAGACCGAGGTCGTCGATCAGCTTCAGGTTCGCGACACCTGCCGCTGCGCAGAGCGGATGGGCGGAATAGGTCCAGCCGTGGCCGATTGCTCCCAATTCATCCGAACCCTGCACCAGCACCTGCCAGACGCGGTCCGAAACGATTGTGCCGGAAAGCGGTGCATAGGCCGAGGTCAATCCCTTGGCGATGGTGATCAGATCGGGCTTCATGCCGTAGTGATCGGAACCGAACATCGTGCCGAGCCGGCCGAAACCGGTGACGACCTCGTCGGCCACGAGCAGGATGTCGTATTTCCGCAGAACGTCCTGGAT
>DASUPM010000540.1:0-5085 GCA_036281095.1 Pseudorhizobium sp. | reverse complement strand
TTATTTTCTTGTTATCCCCGGCGCGTCTATTGGCCGAGATTCTGGAAGATGCTTCTTGCGGCGCCTGCGCCGCCCGCCGCGCCACCCGAAAGCAGTTGCTGGAGGAATGTGAGGTCGCGGCCGCCGGTCGGCGTCGTGCGCGAGATCGAGTCGAACACCTTGCCGTCCTGCAGCGTGTAGTTTGCCTTGCGTTCCACCACGCCTTCCTTGTCGAAGTAGATGGCAAGAATGGTCTGTTCCACGAGCCGCGGCTTCATGAATGCAACCGGGCGCTCGCGCTTCTGCGAGATGTAGTAGAACACTTCCGCGTCGAAGGTTGCGGTGGTGGAGGGCGTGCCCATGGTCAGCAGGACCTGCTCGCGGCTCGAACCGACCGGGATCAGTGCCAGGGACTCCTCGTCCAGCACATAGCCGTTGTACATGGTCTGGCCGATGTCCATGGAGGTGCAGCCGGTGACGGTTGCGGATGCAATGATGGCCGCTGCTGCGGTTGTGCTCAAGAACTTCATTTCAGACCTTAACACCTGCCTCCTGGAGGCTTCCCGAACTTCCGTTTGCGGCCTTGGCCGTCGCCTTGCTGTCCATATCATTATGGCTATTCCGGGGAAACGTCACATCTACCGTCGATGCCGGGCTGATGTGGCTGCCGTCCGGATGTGCGGTAACGACGTTGCAATTCGCGCATGCTTCGGTAAACCAGCTTTCGCCTCCATGCAACATGTGGCGGCCAACTGCAGGAATTCTTATGATCTTCGGCCTGTTCACCAAGAAAAAGCAAAATCAGCCGATCATCGACCGTCAGTACGCCTCCTTGACGTCGGCTGCCCGCATACCTTTCTTCTATAGCGATCTGGGCGTTCCCGATACGGTGATGGGACGCTTCGAGATGCTGTCGATCGTCATGATCCTGTTCTTCCGCCGCACCGCGCAATCCGGCGTCAGCGGCCAGGAACTGGCCCAGGAGATCGTCGATGCCTTCTTCGAGGATATCGACCACTCGATCCGGGAGCTCGGCATCGGCGACCAGGGCGTGCCGAAGCGCATGAAGAAGCTCGCCGGCATGTTCTACGGACGGCTGGAAAGTTACGCGGCGGCGCTCGATGCGAAGGATGAGGCGGAGCTTGTAGCGGCGCTGACGCGAAACCTGCATCCGCAGGCAGAGGCCGCGCCAAGCATGTCCGGCCTGGCGGCCTGGATGATTTCCGCGGAAGAGTATCTGGCGCGCGTCGGAGAGGACGAGATCGCCCGCGGAGGCGTCGTCCTGCCGGCGCCGGCGAAGTGAGGTAGTGATGAAACCTGTTCACGAGCGAGAGGCGAAGCCGCCGTTCTCCTATCCGGTTCGCGTGGGCCATATCTCCGCCAATCCGGTGACGGTCCATGCAGAGGCGGCGCCAGAGGAACTGAAGAACCTGGCGGTGCTCTGGAAGGTGCTGGCGGTCCGTTCGCTGAAATCCGAAATGCAGTTCACCCGCTGGAAGAAGGACGGCGTGCGCGTCAGGGGGCGGGTCGAAGCCGAGATCGAGCAGGCCTGCGTCGTTACGCTGGAGCCTGTCGTATCGAGGATCGATGAGACGTTTGAACAGATTTTCGTGCCCGAAGGCTCCAAGCTCGCCCGTATCGTGCTGAGCGATACCGCGGAGATGGTGCTCGATCCGGAAGGGCCGGACCTGCCGGAGACCTTTTCCGGCGACACGATCGATGCCGGTGAAGTGGTTGCGGAAGCCGTCGCGCTCGCCATCGACCCGTATCCCCGCAAGCAGGATGTCGAGTTCCAGGATCACGTCGAAAGCGATGGCACCAAGGACGCCGGGCGCCCTTCGCCCTTCGCGGCGCTGAAGGACTGGAAAAAGAAAGACTAGGATGGAAATCGCGGCCATTGGGTTGTAAGCACCGCCAGAACCACTATTTTGGCTCCGATTTCGCCCTGTGGCGAGCAAAAGGAACAGGGACGCGTGATCAAGATTTCTCTCGATGTCATGGGTGGCGATTTCGGTCCCGAGGTCGTCATCCCCGGCGCCGCCAAAGCGCTGGAACGGCATCCGGACGTCAATTTCGTGTTGTTCGGCCTGAAGGCCCAGTGCGAGCCATATCTCGACAGGTATCCGAAGCTGCGGGAGCGCTCGGTCTTCCATGACTGCGAATTGGCCGTCAGCATGGAGGAGAAGCCGAGCGCGGCACTGCGGCGCGGACGCTATGTCTCGACCATGTGGCGGTCGATCGAAGCGGTCAAGACCGGCGAGGCCGACGTTGCCGTTTCGGCGGGCAATACCGGCGCCCTGATGGCCATGGCCAAGTTCTGCCTGCGGACGATGGCTCATGTCGAGCGGCCCGCGATTGCGGGCATCTGGCCCACCTTGAAGGGCGAAAGCATCGTGCTCGACATCGGCGCGACGATCGGCGCCGATGCCCAGCAGTTGATGGATTTCGCGCTGATGGGCGGCGCCATGGCGCGGGCGCTTTTCGAGACGGAGCGACCGACGGTTGGTCTGCTCAACGTCGGCGTCGAGGAGGTCAAGGGGCAGGAGGAGGTCAAGGAGGCTGGCCGGCTGCTGCGCGAAGCGAACCTGTCGACCATCGACTACCACGGCTTCGTGGAAGGCGACGATATCGGCCGGGGTACGGTGGACGTCGTGGTGACGGAAGGCTTCACCGGCAATATCGCGCTGAAGACCGCGGAGGGCACGGCCCGCCAGATCGCGCAGCTTTTGCGCGAAGCCATGTCCCGCACGTTCTTTGCGAAGATGGGTTATCTGCTGGCCAAGGGAGCGTTCGACCGGCTGCGGGAGAAGATGGATCCGCGCAAGGTGAACGGCGGCGTCTTCCTCGGATTGAACGGCATCGTCATCAAGAGCCATGGCGGAACCGATGCGGAAGGCTTTGCGGCAGCGATCGATGTCGCCTATGACATGGCACGGAATGGTCTGACGGCGAAGATTGCCGAAGACCTGAGGATTTATCATGCCCGACACCAGCCGCCGGCTGGTCCCGAGGCGGCCTGACAAACAGGATGCAAACAGTAATGATCCGTTCAGTGGTACGCGGTTACGGGGCAGCGCTGCCGAAGCGCGTGGTGGCGAACCGCGAGTTGGAAGGCATCGTCGAAACCTCGGACGAGTGGATCGTCCAGCGCACCGGCATCCGCCAGCGGTACATCGCGGGCGAGGGCGAGACGACGGCCTCGCTGGGTGAACAGGCTGCACGGGCGGCGCTCGACAAGGCCGGCCTGAAGCCCCAGGACATCGACCTCGTGCTGGTCGCCACTTCCACGCCCGACAACACCTTTCCGGCAACGGCCGTGAATATCCAGAACCGCCTCGGCATCACCGGCGGCTTCGCCTTCGACATGCAGGCGGTCTGTTCCGGCTTCGTCTACGCAATGGCGACCGCCGATCTCTATATCCGCGGCGGAATGGCGAAGCGCGTGCTGGTCATCGGTGCCGAAACCTTCTCGCGCATCCTCGACTGGAAGGATCGCACGACCTGCGTTCTTTTCGGCGACGGCGCCGGCGCTTTGGTGCTCGAGGCCGCGGAGGGCGAGGGAACGGTCTCGGACCGCGGTATCCTGACGGCGCATCTGCGTTCCGACGGGACGCACAAGGAAAAGCTCTACGTCGATGGCGGCCCCTCCACGACCGGTACTGTCGGGCACCTTCGCATGGAAGGTCGAGAAGTCTTCAAGCATGCGGTCGGCATGATCACGGACGTCATAGAGGCCGCTTTCGAGGCGACCGGCACGACGGCCGACGATCTGGACTGGCTGGTGCCGCACCAAGCCAACCGACGGATCATCGACGGTTCGGCGAAGAAGCTCGGAATTCCGGGCGAAAAGGTCGTGGTCACGGTCGACCTGCACGGCAATACCTCGGCGGCCTCCATTCCGCTTGCCCTTTCGGTCGCGCTCGACGATGGGCGGATCAAGCAGGGAGATCTGGTGATGCTGGAAGCGATGGGCGGCGGCTTTACCTGGGGAGCCCTGCTTATCCGCTGGTAAAAACCTGCGGTTTCCCATTCGTCCCAATGTAGCACAGCCGGCGAAGCTCCTGATTCTACAGTAGAGCTTGACCCTGGCGTTCAACCAAAATACTCTCCTGCGGCGACAGGACGTTGATAAATCGGGCGGGGATCATGGCCGGAAAAACGGTGACACGGGCAGATCTGGCAGAATCGGTGTTTCGCAAGGTCGGCCTTTCCCGGACGGAGTCGGCTGAGCTTGTGGAAACGATCATCGACGAAATCTGCAACGCGATCGTTCGTGGCGAGACCGTCAAACTGTCGTCGTTCGCCACTTTCCAGGTCCGCTCCAAGAACGAACGCATCGGCCGCAACCCGAAGACAGGTGAAGAAGTACCGATCTCGCCCCGCCGGGTGATGACCTTCAAGGCCTCCAACGTGCTCAAACAGCGGATTCTACGGGCGCACAACGCGCGCAAGCTGAAGCAGAAGCCGGCCGTTCCCGCCGCGTGAGAACATTTGCCTGTTGGTTACCTTCGTGCGCACTTGAACGGTAACCGCCAAAGCGCTGAAATGAAGGGCGATTCGTTTCCGGCATCGGCATGCGCCTCCCTGCCAGGCCGTGTTAGTTTGCTCGTTGGAGAGTGATTTGGACAAGGGCCCCGACGCCTTCCGTACCATCAGCGAAGTTGCCGAAGATCTCGATCTGCCGCAGCACGTTCTCCGTTTCTGGGAGACGCGCTTCCCGCAAATCAAGCCGATGAAGCGCGGCGGCGGGCGCCGCTACTACCGGCCGGAAGACGTCGATCTGCTGAAGGGGATCCGCCACCTCCTTTACGACCACGGCTATACGATCAAGGGCGTCCAGAAACTCCTGAAGACGAATGGAAACAAGTTCGTTTCGGCCATAGCATCGGGAGACCTGGCGGCCGTGGATGCCATCATGGCTGCCAATAGCGAGAAGCAGGCCGAGCCGAGGGTGGGCGCTTCCGAGGATGACCAGGTCGTCGGACGCCCCAAGGCCAAGCCCAGCGGCCGGTTCTTCGGCTTTGGCGGCGGCGATGACGACCTCGCCGAGGTCTCGATCGGCAAAAGCAGCATCGGCAAGGAAGACCGTGCGCTTCTTCAGGAAGC
>DASUPM010000539.1:0-3249 GCA_036281095.1 Pseudorhizobium sp. | reverse complement strand
ACGATCGTGTTCACCGAGCGTGAGGAGGACCATGTCTACATCCTCCCGCCCGTCCGCTATCCGGACGGCAACATCTATCTCAAGCTTGGGGGCGATATCGAGGCCGGCGACCTCTCCGGCCAGGAAGAAATGCGGGCCTGGTTCCGCAGTACCGGTGATCCGGTCGAGGCCCGGCGGCTGACGGACGTTGCGCTCCAGTTGATGCCCGGCCTCCATGGATGCCCGACCTCGTCCGCCGCCTGCGTTGCCACCTTCACACCCACCGGGCAGCCCTATGCCGGATATCTTCCGTCGTCGTCGCGCCTCGCCGTGCTGACCGGCGGCAATTTCGTCGCCGCCAAATCCTCCGATGAACTCGGCCGATTAGGTTCGCTCCTGTTGCTGGAGGGCGGTTTGGGAGCGGGTGATTTTGGGCCCCGGATGGCGCCGGTTTTTCAGTGAAGGCGTGTTCATGATGAGGCAATTCAAGTTCATCGTCGTCGGCGCCGGCATGATGGGTGCCGCGGCCGCGCGCCACCTCACTCTCCGGACGGACGGGGTGGCGCTGATCGGTCCGGGAGAGCCGGCCGATCCGCAGAACCATTCGGGCGTCTTCGGCAGCCATTACGACGAGGCACGAATCACGCGGACCATCGACCCAGATCCGGTCTGGGCACGGCTCGCGAACCGGTCGATTGCCCGGTACGCCGCAATCGCAAGGGAGAGCGGCATCGATTTCTATACCGAGACGGGCTGCCTGATCGTCGGGCCTAAGCGAACCGGGGCCGCGTCCTATGTGGGAGGCGTCGTTGACGCCGCGGACCGGCTGGCCGTCCGGACCGAACTGCTCGACGACCGCCGTCTCGCGGACCGGTTCCCCCGCTTCGTCTTCCCCGCCGGCAGCGAAGGAATATGGGAGGCCCGCGACGCCGGCCACATCAATCCGCGCCGCCTGGTCGAGGCCCAGACATTGCTCGCGGAGCGTCAGGGCTGCGATCTCCTTCGCGAAACGGTGACCTCCATCCGCGACGAGAATGGCGTCGCGGTCGTGACGACGGCGGAGGGAGGGGTTTATTCCGCCGACAAGGTTCTGGTAGCGGCGGGCGGGTTTTCGATAAACGGGGCGCTTCTTCCGCGCAGGCTCGACCTGCGCGTCTATGCACGCACCGTTGCGTTCTACGAGGTGGACGAAGACGCGATATCGACATGGGGGAACCTGCCGTCCCTGATCTGGAAGTGGAGCGAGAATGACGACGGCATCTATCTTCTGCCGCCGGTCCGCTATCCCGACGGCAGGATCTACCTGAAGATCGGCGGAGATCCCGATGACGTCCAGCTGGAGCGCGAAGCGGACGTGCGTGCCTGGTTCAAGTCCGGCGGGCGTGAAAGCACGCATCGTCACCTGACGGAGGTCATGCGGATGCTGATGCCTGATCTCGATCTGTCGCGAACGTCTCGGGCCGCCTGCGTCACCTCCTTCACCCCGACCGGATATCCCGCGATCTCCATGTCCGATTCCGACAGGATCGCCGTGATGTCGGGCGGCTGCGGTGCGGCGGCAAAGAGCTCGGACGAGATCGGCAGGCTCGGCGCCGAACTCGTCTTTCACGGTGCCATTCGCGACGTCGGCTATTCCGCGGATTTCGCCGCTCGTTTTCTGTGAGACGGATGCCGCGCGTTTCCGCTGGCATTCACGAGCCAAGTCGATTATCTCCACCCGTGCCAGTTGGCCGGGCAGCCGCGCTCTACCAATGCCGAAAGGCGGTAGGGTGAGGAAAGTCCGGGCTCCACGGAAACACGGTGCCGGATAACGTCCGGCGAGGGCGACCTCAGGGAAAGTGCCACAGAAAGGAAACCGCCCCGCCTGCTGTTCTGCTCGTCGTGAGCGGCAGAGCTGGCGGGGTAAGGGTGAAAGGGTGGGGTAAGAGCCCACCGCGTCGCTGGCGACAGGGACGGCATGGCAAACCCCACCGGGAGCAAGACCGAATAGGGATGACGCGGGGTGCGAAAGCATCCACAGCCTGTTTCCGGGCCAGTCATCCGGGTGGGTTGCGTGAGGCGATGCGCAAGCATCGTCCCAGATGAATGGCTGCCACGTTCCGGTGTCCGCACCGGGGCCATACAGAACCCGGCTTACAGGCCAACTGGCTTCAAATTCTCCAAAGGCGGAACAAGGGTAACGCCGGCCTTTCCGCTGGGAGGTTCCTGTTTTCATGACCTCGGAAGTTTCAGCTTAATCAATATCTTGGTTCGGTTGGAAAGGCGTCTTATCGTCGCCTTTCCAACCTCTTTGTCCGCATTCGCCACTAACCGTTTGTTAAACTTAACAGGTCATAAATAAATACTGTTGCGGCCTTGCTGCGGGGCCTCTTCCCATTGACGCCCATATGGTCCCATGCTATCCCAAATAAACATTGTTCAGGGGCAGATGACTGCCCATCAATCGGAAAAGCCGGATCGCTCTCACGGGCGGATGTTCATCCGTATCGGGGGCGAAGCTTTGTCCGGTTGGGCGGCGTTTTGGGGGCTGGAGAGCAAGGGAGCGGATGTCGGGCGTAATCAATCGCTTCCTGTCGAATGCGACCAACCGGGTCGATGCGAAGGGGCGCGTTTCGGTGCCCGCGAGCTTCAGGGCGGTGCTGGTCGAACGGGGAATTCAGGAGCTCTATTGTCTCCAGGATTTCACCTATCCGGCGATCAGCGTCGGCGGACCGGATCTGCTCGATCGATACGAGAGGCAGATCGCGTCTGTCGATCCGTTCTCGCCGGAGGCGAACCGGATGTCGCTGCTCGTTCATGGCGGCGGCGTCTTCATGAGGCTCGATGCGGAGGGCCGGCTGATGGTGACCGATTTCATCCGGGACTTCACGGGAATCGGCGCGGAAGTTACCTTCGTCGGGCGTTCGGATCATTTTCAGCTTTGGCAGCCTCAGGCGTTTCACGAGGCGCAGGCGGCGGCGAGAGAGGGGCGCATGGGATCGCGCCCCACCTGAAACGGGGGATTGGAATGGCGGCGAATTCAGGCGGAGGGCAGACCGAAGCCGATGGCGGACCGGTTCGCCACATTCCTGTTCTTCTCTCGGAAGTGCTGGCGGCTCTTGATCCGCTGCCGGGTCATGTGGTGCTCGATGGCACGTTCGGTGCCGGCGGCTATACCTCGGCAATTCTTCAGGGTGGCGCGTCCGTGATCGCGCTCGACAGGGACCCTGTGGCCATTGCGGGCGGACGCGACCTCGTCGAACGGAGCGGCGGCAGCCTCAAGCTCATCCA
>DASUPM010000538.1:0-5648 GCA_036281095.1 Pseudorhizobium sp. | reverse complement strand
GACCGCGACCCCAAAGAGAACATCCCCCGCGATCAGGCTTTCGAGAAGTTCACGATCGACCGGCCGGGCAAGATCATCTTCGTCGGCCACCACCTCAGCACGAAGACGAACCTGCGCTGCCTTATCCGCACGATCTCCCTCTACGGCGCGGAATTGGAGGTCTCTCCGCATGTTCCCGTGCCGAACAACTTCTTTCTCGAAATCCTCGGCATCCACGACGAGATCGGCTGCACGCTGATCCGCCGCGAGGAGGAGAAGGTGACGGTCGGGTTCAACATGCTGATAAATGCCGAGTTCCTGCACCATGTGATCCGGCTGGGCTTCGAAACCAGCCAGTAAGCATCCGCTGTGTCCGACCGGGCCACGCGTAGCGAACTTGTCCAATGGCATACCACGCTTCCAGGGGAGCCGCTCGAGCCCGCAGGGCTTGCCTGGGAGCAAATCGGCCGTATGGTGAGCCGATTCCCGCAGCAGGTCGCAGTCATGTCCGCCTTTTCCCGCTTCACGTCCCTCGTCCAGTCTCTGCCCGCCACGGTGCCTTTCGTCGGTCCGGAGGCCATCGAGCGAACCCGCGGTCTTGCCGTAAAGGCGCGGATCGGTGCGAATGAAAACGGCTTCGGCCCGGCGCCATCCGTACTGCAGGCCATATCGCAGGCCGCCCCATCCACCTGGAAGTACAACGACCCGGAAAACTTCGCGCTGAAGCAGGCGCTGGCCGGCCATCTCGGCTGCAGGCCGGAAAACCTTGCGATCGGTGAAGGGATCGATTCCCTGCTCGGGCAGATCGTCCGGCTGGTGATCGACCCGGGCCTTGCGGTGGTGACGTCCTTCGGCGCCTATCCGACCTTCAACTTCCACGTCAACGGCCATGGCGGGCGGCTCGTCACCGTTCCCTATGTCAGCGACCGCGAGGATCTGGACGGTCTGTTGCAAGCCGTTCAGCGGGAAAATCCGCCGCTCGTCTACTTCGCCAATCCGGACAACCCCATGGGGAGCTGGTGGGACGCCGACAGCGTCGTCGCATTTGCCAAGGCCGTGCCGGAAACGACGCTGCTCATCCTCGACGAGGCCTATTGCGAGACGGCACCGGCCGGCTCGACGCCGCCGATCGACGCCCTGATCGACCGCCCCAACGTGATCCGGACGCGCACTTTCTCCAAGGCTTATGGCCTGGCAGGGGCCAGGATCGGCTATGCCATCTCGACGCCGGGCACCGCAGCCGCGTTCGACAAGATCCGCAACCATTTCGGCATGGCGCGCATCAGCACGGAGGCCGCGCTCGCCGCCCTCGCTGATCAGGATTACCTCGGACAGGTCATCGAGAAGATCGCCGCATCCCGCGACCGCATCTCGGCAATCGCCCGCTCCAATGGGCTCGAGCCCCTGCCCTCGGCGACGAACTTCGTGGCGATCGACTGCGGGCGCGATGGCACCTATGCGAAGGCGATCGTCGACGGTCTGATGGAGTATGGCGTCTTCATCCGCATGCCGGGCGTCGAACCGCTCAACCGCTGCATTCGCATCAGCGCCGGGCCGGAGTCGGACATGCTGCTTCTGGAGGAAGCCCTGCCGCAGGTTATTGCAAAACTGTAGCGGCGAAAGCCGCATCCCGCTCACATGAGCCGGTGCGGCTATGCCAATGCCTTGGAGTGCGCTGGGAGGCGCGCCTGACGCGACCGCATCAGTGCATCGTCATCCATTCGCGGGCGGCGCGAAGGGCGGCGGCCAGCTCCATCTTGCTCATCGTCTGCGCAAGATCCGCCCGCAGCTCGGCAGCCCGGTCGCAGCCGTTGATCGCCGCGATGTTCAGCCACTTGTGTGCCGATACGAGGTCCACGGCGCAGCCGCGGCCGGTCGCATACATCAGCCCCATTTCGCAGAAGGCGTCTGCGCGTGTCTCGCCACCCATCGTGGCATCGGTATTGTGCATTTCAAAGCGTGCCATCGGTTTGTCCCTGTTCTGCCTGTGTTGTCGAAGTCCCTGTTTTGATCCCTTTCGGGCTCCGTCCGGATCACCGTCTTCCGCGGCTCGTTCGATCCTTCCGGCCGGCGGATTTTTCCGCTCGTTTGATGACTTCACGGTCTCACAGATCTTCCAACAGGCACCTAAAAAGCATGCTTAATTTGCGGAAAACAAAGTGCAAATGCTTGGTAAAATTGATCTTTCGTTAAATATCGAGAAGCCCGGAACGCCTCGCTTTCGGCTAAAAATTTACGAAAACTTCAGACGTGCATTTCAACCGACTGCTAACCACGCTTGAGATCGACCGCTCGGTGACGCCGGGCAAAAACGATTGACGGGATGCTCCATTCCCGCTCTAGCGGTCGCGCATCAGCCGGTTTACCTTTACGTACTGGTAAGCTAACCTCTTCCCGCCCGCACCCCATGCGGACAATCGGGAGGAACAGGCGGCTGCCGCGGCACCGCCATTTGGGATGGAGAACGAATCTATGATGCGTCATCTGATGATGGCAGCGGCCGTTATGCTCTTTGCGACGGCCACGCACTCGGCCGAGCCGATCGAGGGAAGCTGGAAGACCGCCAGCGGCGAGACCGCCGCCATCGGCTCGTGCGGCGGCAGCTATTGCATCACCCTCAAGACCGGCAAGCATGCAGGCAAACAGATCGGCAAGCTTGCAGGAAGCGGCGGCACCTATACCGGCCAGATCACCGACCCCGCCAATGACAAGACCTACAGCGGCTCCGGCACCGTCCAGGATGATTCGCTGAAGCTGAAGGGCTGCGTCATGAAGGTGTTGTGCAAGACCCAGACCTGGACCCGGCTCTGAACTTCGGCATTTGACATGGACTCAGGCGGAGATGCCTTCGCCTGAGCTGGCCACCCGCTGCGGGAACCGAACGGAGCACACGAAAGGCCACCGCAAGCCGGCTCCCGCATCGGCACTCTCGGGGATCCTTAGATGCCCTCGCCCGCCTCCCCTTAACCTTCATGAACCCCGGATGAAGCACTGCCTCATGACCAGTTCAGCAGCGTCCTCCTATGGTGCTGCTATCGGGTCTGGGGAATTGTCATGTCTGTTCTGGTTCGCCGCTTCATCATCGTCGCCCTCGTCTGCACCAACTTCGCGATCCTGTTCGCTGCGCTGGTCGCGCAGTCGGGCGCCCGGGCCGCCGGGCCGCGGTACAGCCTTCCGCAGTTCTGCACGGCGCCAAACTCCGGCTGCGGGGTGGTGCTATGACCGCCCGGCTTGCATCCAGGCCGAGAAGGCCCCGTCGCGCGATCGCTACGCTTCTGCGCCTCACCCTTGCGACGCTTGCGCTTGTCGGCCCCCTTGCGGCCGTGACCATCCATCAGTCCGAGGGGGGACTTCTGCCGAAGCAAGGCGCCGGACTGGTGCTTTTCGTCAGCCTGCAGCGGCATTCCATGACCTGAACTGGCGCTCCGACTGTCGTTTGCTTGTCAGCCTCATCATCCTATAATGGATCATGAGCAAACGAATCTTCTCTCTATCGCCTCTGTCCTACATCACCCCGAGCCCGTACGAGCCGCGTGTCTTCGACGACGCGAAGGCGGCGGTCGAGGCGCTGACGGAACTCTACGAGCGTAATACCGGCTTCCTGATCGAGGCTTTCGGCGCCTTGGCGAAGGGTGCTGCGGTCACCGGGCGCTATCGGGCCTGCTATCCTCAGGTGAGTATCGAGACCACCTCCTTCGGCCACGCGGATTCGCGGCTGTCCTATGGCCACGTCACCTCGCCGGGCATCTATACCGCGACGGTCACGCGGCCGAAGCTGTTCCGGCACTACCTGAAGGAACAGCTCGACCTCCTGATGCGCAATCACAGCGTTCCGGTGACGGTGTCGGAATCGACCACGCCGATCCCCCTGCACTTCGCCTTCGGCGAGGGAGCGCATGTGGAGGCATCCGCCACCGCCAGCCTGGCGGATGTCAGCCTGCGCGACCTGTTCGATACGCCGGATCTCAACAACACCGACGACCTGATCTCCAATGGCGAGTATGATCAGGTGCTGGGCGAGCCGGCGCCGCTTGCACCGTTTACGGCTCAGCGTATTGACTATTCCCTGGCGCGTCTCAGCCACTACACCGCCACCAGCCCGGAACACTTCCAGAATTTCGTCCTGTTCACCAACTACCAGTTCTATATCGACGAGTTTGCGGCCTGGGCCCGCGAGATGATGGCAAAGGGAGGCGACGGCTACGACGCCTTCGTCGAACCGGGCAATATCGTCACGCCCGCCGGCTCGGTGAAGGAGGATGCAGGCGTCGTCGGACGCATGCCGCAAATGCCCGCCTATCACCTCAAGAAGAAGGGACACGCCGGCATCACCCTCGTCAATATCGGGGTCGGCCCTTCCAACGCCAAGACGATCACGGACCACATCGCGGTGCTTCGGCCGCATGCCTGGCTGATGGTCGGCCACTGCGCGGGGCTGCGCAACAGCCAGCGGCTGGGCGACTATGTGCTGGCGCACGCCTATGTGCGGGAAGACCACGTGCTGGACGACGACCTGCCGGTCTGGGTGCCGATCCCGGCGCTCGCGGAAGTGCAGCAGGCGCTGGAAGACGCGGTGGAGGAAGTCACCGGCTACGAGGGCTTCGAACTCAAGCGGATCATGCGCACGGGCACGGTCGCCACCATCGACAACCGCAACTGGGAACTGCGCGACCAGCGGGGGCCGGTGAAGCGCCTGTCGCAATCGCGTGCCATTGCACTGGACATGGAATCGGCGACGATCGCGGCAAACGGCTTCCGTTTCCGCGTTCCCTACGGCACCCTGCTCTGCGTCTCCGACAAGCCCCTTCACGGAGAACTGAAGCTTCCGGGGATGGCAACCGCCTTCTACCGGACGCAGGTGAGCCAGCACCTGCAGATCGGCATCCGTGCCGTGCAGAAGCTGGCGGCGATGCCTGTCGAGCGGCTGCATTCGCGCAAGCTGAGAAGCTTCTACGAGACGGCTTTCCAGTAAACGATCAGATATCCCCGGCCCGCGGCCTGACCAAGGCGGACAGCAGGAGGGAGATCCCAAGTCCGGCGAGAGCCGAGACGACCATCAACAGGTGCAGATTGAGCGAGGCCTGCATCAGCGTCTCCATCGCACCGTCCCTTGCCGGAGCACCGAAGGATAGCGCGCCGGCGGTGATGCCCGCCGGATAGGTCCCGACCCCTCCGGGGGCGTGCAGGGGAAGCACCGAAGACAGTTCGCCGCCCAGCGCTCCCCCGAATCCGGCGGCCAAGGGCTCCACACCCATCAGCGCCAGCACCCAGGCGAGCACCACCACCTTGACGCCCCAGTTCAGCACCGTCATCGCCCAGGCCCGAAGCAGCGCCGGATAATCAGAAGGAAGCCCCGCCGCCACCTCGCTCGCAAGCCGGGACAGACGTCCAGGAAAGCGGGAGAGAACGAAGCGGAGAACCGGATCCTTCACCGCGAAGGCGAGAAGCGGCATGATGAGGAAGGCCAGCCAGAGCACCCAATAGATGGCGCCGCCGCCCGCGCCCAGCACCAACCCGACGCCGGCCGCGCCAAGGAGGGCATGAAGGTCGAGCAGGCGCATGACCAGAAGCGCGGAGGTGCCCCGCAGCAGCGGCACGCCGAACTGCGAGCGCATCAGGATCGGAAAGCTCGTTTCGCCGGACCGGAACGGCAGCATGATGTTCAGGAC
>DASUPM010000537.1:0-3541 GCA_036281095.1 Pseudorhizobium sp. | reverse complement strand
GGATCGATGCAAAGGAAGTCGTCGCCCGCGTTGGCCAAATCTACCCCGGCGTACCCTTGGCAAACGGCTTCCTCCACGCCCGCGAGGGTGCTGCCTGGGTGACGCGAGCAAGAAATGCATCGGCCCAGCCGTCGATGTAGTCACTCGATCACCCAATTTGGTGGTCATTATAACTTTTTAAGCAGCACCCTCCTCTGATCGCCGCCTCCCGCAGATCTTGACATCCACGATGACGAGAACATATAGAGAACAATGTCAATGATGGAGGTGCAGATGGATCGCACTGATGACGTCATCGAGCGGGCAATGGCCGCGGTCGCTGCATCACGCGCCCGGCGGGAGCGGCAGGAGCGGGAGCGCAAGCAGGCATTCGAGCGCATTCAGGTGGCCATGCTGAAGCGGCCTACCCTGCCGAAGGGAATTCAGATCCCTTTAAATCTTCAGTGAAAGGGCCCTTCCCACGATAGCCCAAGGGACAGTTGAAGATGCGCCACCTCGTCTCCGCCTCTTTTGGGCGGGGCACGGTGAAAATGGAACCTTTCCATCGGCAGGCTGTTCCTGATCGGCTCGGCTTGCCGGGCGACGGAACGCGCGGCACCATCCCTTTCACGATGTGGCTTGCACCCGCCGCGCGTTCCTTCAATTCATCGGGGATTCATGTTGGATGCGTAATCATCGCCAGATGTCATCATATCGCGTCCGAAGCCACAGCCCTGTCGATCCCGCCGAACTGGCCATGCTCCAGCGCGTCCTGGATGAAGCGTGCGAGAGCCGCAACGTGTCCAAGGAGAGCTGCGATGCGCGGAACATGGCATCGCTTCTGGTCGAGCTTTACGCGCACGGGGTCAGGCAGGAGCATCAGCTGAGCGCAATGGTGCATTAGCCGGCGAGCACATCAAGTTCGCACTCCCGCCGACACCTCGACCGTGTGAGATCGACGCTTCCGAAAACTCAAGCCAGTTACGCAGGCTTCGGTTCCGGTGTAATCTGACTCTTGTCAATATTGGCTCCGGCAAGAGGGGAATGTCATGCCACGTCTCGCAAACCTGTACTTCAAGACTGCCATCTGTTTCCTGATCCTTGGAATTCTTATGGGACTGCACATGTCGATATCGCAGGACCACGCACCGACCGGTGCTCACGCCCACAACAATCTGCTCGGTTGGGTCACCATGGCTATCTTCGGCGGATACTATGCGCTCAATCCGGCCAAGGCCGAGACGCGGCTGGCGGCGATCCAGTACTGGATCTATACCGGCGGCGTTACGGTCATGGTTCCGAGCCTCTATCTGCTGCTCACCGGGAACCCGGCCATGGAGCCCTTGGTCGCAATATCGTCGATCGTCATCTTCGTCGGCGTGCTGCTGTTCGCTGGAGTAATTTTTGCTCGACCGAAGACCGTGGCGCAGCCGACCGTTCTTCCGTCGGCATGATCCGGTCCTCGTTCAACTGGACCGATGCGGTCATCAGGCTGCGTCGGTCGTCTTTCCCGTGTCAATCTCGAACGAAGGACGGCGGTTCGACCGCATAATGCCGCTCACCGCGGCCGAGCAGATAGACCTCCCGCTCCGGATTCGCGCGGATCTCGAAGCCGGAGCTGCGCAGCATGGCCTCCATTGCGGCCTTGTTGGGAATGAACCAGTTCGTCGGATCGCTCGCATAACGATCCTCGACGAAGAAGAGCTTCGGATAATGCGGCTGATCGAAAACCGACCACTCGGAGAAGTCGTAGTCTTCCTGCAGGTCGGGTATCCTTTCGTCGCCGCGTTGCAGGCACTGGAACAGCATCAGGTCGTCGACAACATGTTCATGGAGAAGATCGAGAGCCAGGAGCGGATGCCGCAGATGGTATAGGACACCCATGAAGATGACGAGATCGAAGCGCTCCTTGAGCTTCGGCACCTCGTAGACCGACATCTGGCGATATTCGATGTCGAGATTTTCGTGCTCCGCGGCAAATTGGGCCTGTCGAAGATAATGGGGATCGGAATCGATCCCCAGCACGCGACCAGCCTTCCGCCGCTTCATTTCCATCGCATAGAATCCTGCATTGCAGCCGACGTCGAGAACGCTCCGGCCTTCAAGGTCCTCCGGGACGATATGCTTGAAACCCTGCCACTTGAAGCTCGGGTAATCCCCAAGAAAATGCTCAGGCGCCGTTTGAACGCCGCCGATCCTCAGGTTCTGGAACCACGGCCCGAGGCGCGCGATCTGTTCCTTCAGACCTTCTCCACGGCTGCGTACATCCATCCCGTCACACCCCGATCCCGGTTTCCA
Source organism: Pseudorhizobium sp. (assembly GCA_036281095.1). Classification (GTDB taxonomy): domain Bacteria; phylum Pseudomonadota; class Alphaproteobacteria; order Rhizobiales; family Rhizobiaceae; genus Neorhizobium. The sequence continues at coordinate 1,264 of DASUPM010000537.1, read as the reverse complement.
CGAAAGTCCCCTGCTGCGCAAAGTCCGGCAAAGCCGGCTCCCGCACCCCCTGGGGCAGGTTCGCTGCGAACCAATCCACCGTCTGACGCAACCCTTCCGAGAGCGGTACAGCCGGCTCCCAATCGAGCAGTTCCTTTGCCCGCGAGATATCGGGCCGTCGGCGCTGGGGATCGTCCGCCGGCAGTGGCTTCTGCACCGGCTCGGCTGAACTCGGCACCAATTCAAGCACCATCCGCGCCAGCTCATTGATCGTGAACTCATCGGGATTGCCGAGATTGACGGGCATTCCCGGATTGGGAGAAACCATCATCAGCCGGATCAGACCTTCGACCAGGTCGGTGACATAACAGAAGGATCTGGTCTGTTCGCCGGTGCCGTAGATCGTCAAGGGCTTTCCGCCTAGAGCCTGAACGATGAGGTTGGAGACGATCCGGCCATCGTTCGGCTGCATGCGCGGCCCATAGGTGTTGAAGATCCTCGCCACGCGCGCGTCCACCCGCCCTGCCCTCAGGAGGTCGAAGCACAGCGCCTCGGCCGCCCGCTTTCCTTCGTCATAGCAGGCCCGCGGGCCGGTACAGTTGACGTTGCCGCGGTAGTCTTCGCGCTGCGGATGTTCGGCCGGATCGCCATAGACCTCGCTCGTTGACGCCTGGAGAAATGCCGCGCCGTGTTCTTCGGCAAGCGCGAGAAGATTGCCCGTACCCACCACGCAGGTCATCATCGTATGAGCCGGATCGGCCTGATACTGCGGCGGAGATGCGGCACATGCGAGGTTGAAGACGTAATCCAGGGGCTCTTCCACCCCCATCTTCTGGCAGATGTCCCGCTCGATCATCCGGAACGCGGGATGGTTCATCAGGGGACGAATGTTCGCTTCCGACCCGGTGATGAAACTATCGACGCAGATGACCCTCTGGCCGCGAGCCAGGAGCGCGTCGCAAAGATGCGATCCCACGAAGCCCGCCCCACCTGCGACAAGCGCCGTCCCAGACCGATCGGTGTGTGTACGTTGCAGCATGTGTTTTCCCCTTTAGGCGGAAATGCGGTGCAGTGAGGGTTGTTCCACTTTCGGCTGGGGCGGAACCGCGAGGAGGGCCTCGACCAGTTCACGGGACCGGGCATGGCCGGTATGGGCCTCCAGCACCCGCTCCCGGGCGCTCTTCGCGATTTGGTTGCGACCTGCTTCACCGACCGTCGTCAGGGTTTCCACGACATCCTTCGTGCTTCTCGCAATGACGATCGCATCGCCATGAGGCAGAAGCTC
>DASUPM010000536.1:0-2594 GCA_036281095.1 Pseudorhizobium sp. | reverse complement strand
TCGGCGTGAATGCGCGCAGCGCGTGCTCGATCTTGAGTCCGAGCTGACCGAGCACGCTCTCGGGAATGTCGCGCGGGCTCTGCGAGACGAAATACACGCCGACGCCCTTCGAGCGGATCAGCCGCACGACCTGCTCGACGGCCTCGAGCAGCGGGCGCGGCGCGTCGTTGAAGAGGAGGTGCGCCTCGTCGAAGAAGAACACGAGCTTGGGCTTGTCGAGATCGCCGACCTCAGGCAGTTCCTCGAACAGTTCCGACAGGAGCCACAGCAGGAAGGTGGCGTAGAGCCGCGGATTGTTCATCAGCCGGTCGGCTGCAAACACGCTGATCATGCCGCGCCCGTCCTGCGTCGTGCGCATCAGGTCGCTGATCTCGAGTGCCGGCTCGCCGAAAAAGTGCTCCGCGCCCTGCTGCTCAAGCACCAGCAGGCCGCGCTGCAGCGAGCCGACGGACGCCTTGGACACGAAACCGTAGCGGGTGGAAATCTCGGTCGCATGTTCGCCCATGTAGTTCAGGAGGGCCTGCAGGTCCTTGAGGTCGAGCAGCGCCATGCCGCCTTCGTCGGCGATCTTGAAGGCGATGTTCAGAACGCCTTCCTGCGCTTCCGTCGCATCCATCAGCCGGGCGAGGAGCAGCGGCCCCATCTCGGCAACGGTGGTGCGGACGCGATGTCCCTTTTCCCCGTATAGGTCGAGGAAGATCGTGGGAGAGGCCGCGAAGTCGTAGTCGGAAAACCGGATCTCCTCGGCGCGCTTCAAGAGAAATTCCTTCTCCTCGCCGGCGGCCGCGATCCCCGACAGGTCGCCCTTGATATCGGAGCAGAACACGGGAACACCGGCGTTGGAGAAGCTTTCCGCCAGGATCTGCAGCGTCACGGTCTTGCCCGTTCCCGTTGCGCCGGTGATCAGGCCATGGCGGTTGCCGAACTTCAACTCGAGGCATTCGGCCTTGTTGAACGTGTCGTCCGGATTGCGGCTGCCGCCGAGAAACAGTTTTCCTTCCTCACTCATGCAACCGGCTCTCCCTCGCGACGTTACGGTTGGGCAAGTTATAGATGGCACTGCGGGAACCGGCAACGGCCCCGGTCCGCGGAGCGTCGATGGCTCAAGGTAAGGGAGGTCGGACGTGCAGGATGACGCGGTGGCTGCGGACATGCGTGAGCCGGGAAGGGGGCGTGACGCCCGCTCGCCGCGGCAGATTCCGGCCAAGGGGCTGAAGGATGTCTTCTGGCGCCTTTATGCGGCGATCAGCGAGGATCGCGTCATGCTCGTCGCCGCCGGGGTCACCTATTATCTCCTCCTCGCGCTTTTCCCCGCCATGGCCGCCCTGGTATCCGTCTACGGCTTCGTCGCCAGCCCCGCGGATATCGCCGCAAGGATCGCCTTTCTCACGACGGTGATGCCGGCCGACGCGCTCAACATCTTTCTCGACCAGTTGAAGTCGCTGGCGTCGCAGGACCAGTCGACGCTCAGCATCGGCCTGATCGCCGGCCTCGGCATCGCTCTCTGGAGCGCCAACAACGGCATGAAGGCGCTGTTCGAGGCAATGAACGTCGCCTATCAGGAAGAGGAGAAGCGGAGCTTCCTGAAGCTCACCGCCGTGTCCCTGCTGTTTACGCTGGCGGCGATCGTGCTGATCGTTGCGCTCATCGTCGCAGTCGGTGTGGTGCCGGCGGTACTGGCGTTCCTGCGCCTCGAAGGCTGGGCCGAAATCCTGATCAGCCTCGTCCGCTGGCCGCTGCTCCTCGTGATCGTGATGGCTGCCATCGCAACGCTCTATCGCTTCGGCCCGAGCCGCGAGCCCGCAAAGGCTCGCTGGCTTACCTGGGGCACCGTCTTCGCGACCGTCTTCTGGCTGGTCGCCTCCATCGCCGTCTCCTACTATCTCTCCAACTTCGCCGACTACAACGCCACCTATGGCACTCTCGGCGCCTTGATCGGCTTCATGGTCTGGACATGGGTTTCCGTCATCATCGTGATCGTCGGGGCCGAACTGAACGCCGAGCTGGAGCATCAGACGGCGCAGGACACCACGACCGGGCCGGACCAGCCGATGGGCAGCCGGGGGGCCTACATGGCGGATACGGTCGGCAAGGCTTCCTCTTGACGTCGTCCGCTTGATCCGCTCCCGTGGACGGAAGCATTTGGCGCTGGACGCCGACGGACCTTCCGTATTACCTTGACGTCAACGTCAAAACATGAGGAGAGATTGATGAACGAACTCGTTACGCGCGTCGCCGACAATGTCGGCATCGCTCCCGACACCGCCGAAAAGGCGGTCGGCATGATGCTCGGCTTCCTGCAGCGCGAGGCCGACGACGGCGCGGTCGCGAAGATGATCGAGGCCATTCCCGGCGCGCCGGATCTTGTGGCGAAGTTCAACGGCGAAGGTGCCGGCGGCGGCGGCCTGCTCGGCGGCCTGATGTCGAGCTTCGGCGGCGGCGTCATGGCGCTCGGCCAGCAACTGATGAGCCTGGGGCTGGGCATGGGCGAGATCACCTCGCTCGCCAAGGAAACGATCAAGGTCGCCCGCGAACACGCCGGCGACGAGACCGTCGATACGGTTGTGGCCTCGGTCCCGGGTCTCAGCCAGTTC
>DASUPM010000535.1:0-2293 GCA_036281095.1 Pseudorhizobium sp. | reverse complement strand
CTTTCGCCCGGCCGCGGGCTGCGGCGAGCTGTACTTTCCGACGTCGCGCGTGTCGGCGCCGAGGGCGGATTCTCGATCTTCGCCACGCTTGAGGGTATGGAGGGCGACGTCGCGCTTGGAACCGGGATCGACGCCGAATCGGAAACGGCCGTTCGCCGCCTCAGGATCAACGGCACCCCGGCGAAATCTACGGAGGAACTGTCGGACCATCTAAGCGTCCTGTGGCTGACGCCTGCCATGGATGGCCTGTTCACCGGTCCGTCGGCCGACCGGCGGCGTTTCCTCGACCGGCTCGTTCTGTCGATCGATCCCTCCCATGGAAGGCGCGCCAGCGACTTCGAGCGCGCCATGCGCAGCCGCAACCGCCTCTTGTCGGAAGGACGCACCGATCCGGCCTGGCTTTCCGCAATCGAAGCGCAGATGGCCGGCCTCGGCATCGCCATGGCAGCGGCCCGCGAGGAGATGCTCGGCCTCCTTCGCACGCTCTCCGCATCTTCCGAGCAGACCCCCTTCCCGTCGCCGGTCCTCATGCTCGATGGGTTTCTTGATGGGGTCGCGGACAATCCTGCGGCAGATCTGGAAGAACGCTATCTGGACACGCTGCGGGAATCCCGCGGGCGGGATGCCGCTGCCGGACGGACCCTGGAAGGGCCGCATCGGAGCGATCTGCTGGTACGCCACCGCGAAAAGGACATGGATGCAGGGCGCTGTTCGACCGGTGAGCAGAAAGCGCTCCTGATCGGCCTCGTTCTCGCCCATGCGCGGCTGACCGCCAACATGACGGGTTATGTGCCGATCCTGCTTCTGGACGAAATTGCAGCCCATCTGGATGAAGGACGGCGTGCGGCCCTCTTCGATCTTATCCACGACCTCGGCGGACAGTCCTTCATGACCGGCACTGATCAGGCGATGTTTTCGGCGCTGGCGGAACGGGCACAGTTCTTTACGGTGGAAGACGGAAGTGTGCGGTCCTGACGGTTTGCCTTCCCCGCTGTCGGAGTGGCTGATAGGCTTCGGCGCATGGAACTGTCCCCGGAAGAAATAGAGCGTTATCGTCGCCACATCCTGCTGCCTGAGATCGGTGGTGCGGGCCAGCAGCGGATGAAGAATGCGCGGGTGCTCGTGATCGGCGCGGGCGGCCTCGGCTCCCCCGTCCTCCAATACCTCGCCGCCGCGGGCATCGGCACCATCGGTATCGTCGATGATGACGTGGTGTCGCTGTCCAACCTCCAGCGTCAGGTCATCCACGACACGGGCACGGTCGCCGCCGCCAAGACGGCGAGCGCCCGAGCCGCGATCGCAAGGCTCAACCCTCATATTCGGGTGATCGAATACGAGGAACGTTTTTCGCCCGCCTGGGCGACGGCGCATCTTCCATTATTCGATCTTCTCCTTGATGGGTCGGACAATTTCGACACCCGATATGCCGCCGCCGACGCCGCCGAAGAGGCTTGCATTCCACTGGTGACAGGAGCCGTTGGTCGCTTCGACGGTTCGGTCACGGTGTTGATGCCGTACCGGACTTCTCCGGAGGGAAAGGCCTATCCGACCTATCGGGACCTGTTTCCGGAGCCTCCGCCGCCCGACCTCATCCCCTCCTGCGCCGAGGCGGGCATTATCGGCGCATTGCCGGGAGTGATCGGCACGTTGATGGCCGCGGAGGCGATCAAGCTCGTCACCGGGGTCGGGGAGCCGCTGGTAGGACGCCTTCTGATGTACGATGCCTTGTCCGGCCGCTTCGACACGATCCGGTACCGGCGCCGCGCCGCGGCGGCGGGATGAACGCCTCGACTGGCGACTAACGCCAGAACTAGATTCGGCTGGGCAGAACACGGTTCGGCGGGCGGTGGCCGTCGAAGAAGGTGCGGATGTTGATGATCACCTTGTCGCCCATGTCGATCCGCCCTTCGATCGTCGCAGAACCCATGTGCGGAAGCAGGACCACGCGCCCTTCGTTTGCCAGCCTGACCAGCTTCGGGTCGACCGCAGGCTCGTTCTGATAGACGTCGAGGCCGGCGCCCGCGATCTTGCCTTCCCGCAGCAGCTGGATCATGGCCGCCTCGTCGATGATGTCGCCGCGGGCCGTATTGACGATGATTGCCGTCGGCTGGATCAAAGCCAGACGTCTTGCGGAAAGGAGGTGGAAGGTAGCCGGGGTCGAGGGGCAGTTGACCGAGACGACGTCGACGCGCGCGAGCATCTGGTCGAGGCTGTCCCAATAGGTCGCCTCCAGTTCCTCCTCAACGCGCCCGGCGACGCGGTGGCGGTTGTGGTAGTGGATCGACAGGCCAAA
>DASUPM010000534.1:0-4895 GCA_036281095.1 Pseudorhizobium sp. | reverse complement strand
ACTCCGACGTCACCGGACCAGATATCCGCCGGTTCCGCCCGGCGGACGTTCCCGTTCCTCAATTGTCGAAACGGATGATCGCCACTTCGCCTTCCAGCGCGCCCTGGTAGGCCGAGGCGTGCGGCTCTTCCACCGGCTCTTCCTCCAGCACGCCGATCTGGTCGAGTTCCGCCTCGATGAAGCCTTCCTCCGAAAGCGCGTTCAGAGCTTCGCGCACGGCAGTGTCGTCATCCGGCGCGCGCAGCATGATATGCAGGTCGATCCCGGGCGTGTCCTTTACCTCGTAGGCTTTGCCGATGATGATGAACACCATGGGACCTTCGAGGTTATTGTCGTTGTCGGGGTTGTTCACCATTTCATTCTCCATTGAGGGGTCTGCGGCCGCAGGCCGAGTCGACGCCGGATGCCTTCGTTGATTCATCTGGCGGAGGCATCTGCCAGCCGCCATACTGCGCATCCGAACCTTGCGCAACGCGGTATGAATTCTTAACTTTATGTCGCGCTCGCGGTTCCGAAAGGGTTGAAACCCATTATTTTCGGCGCTGGTCTTGACGCGAAAGGGGTAAAACAGTAAACGCCCCTCCATCGGAAGCGATGTGAGGCTTGCCCGTTCGGAACGACTCGTTCCGGAGTACGTCTCAAACAAGATTCCAGACGCACGTTGAAGACACGAATGCTGCACGCATGACGCATGAGGAATGCGTCCTCTGCCTTTTGTGGTCCATCCGGAACGGGGTCGGGCCACGTTTTGCGCATGAGGAAGTGTGTCGCCGCCGGAGACGGCATCAGATTGGCCCGAAAGGGTTTGGAAGAAGATTTTGCAAGGGATGGTTATATGCCTACCGTAAACCAGCTGATCCGCAAGCCGCGTCAGGCACAGGTAAAGCGCAACAAGGTTCCTGCTCTGCAGGAAAATCCGCAGAAGCGCGGCGTTTGCACCCGCGTCTACACCACGACCCCGAAGAAGCCGAACTCGGCTCTGCGTAAGGTCGCCAAGATCCGCCTGACCAATGGCTTCGAAGTCATCGGCTACATTCCGGGCGAGGGGCATAACCTGCAGGAGCACTCCGTCGTCATGATCCGTGGCGGCCGCGTCAAGGACTTGCCGGGTGTTCGCTACCACATCATCCGCGGTGTTCTCGATACCCAGGGCGTCAAGAACCGCAAGCAGCGCCGTTCCAAGTACGGTGCGAAGCGTCCGAAGTAAATCGGCGTTTTCTTATTTTTATCCGGCGCTGCGCGAGGTTCTCCGCGTGATAAAGCGTCCTAGCTGTTGAGAGACAAGAAGTATGTCCCGTCGCCATAGTGCAGAAAAGCGCGAGATCAATCCGGACCCGAAGTTCGGTGATCTGGTTGTAACCAAGTTCATGAATGCGATCATGCTTCACGGCAAGAAGTCCGTGGCTGAGAGCATCGTATACGGCGCGTTCGACGCCGTGCAGGGCAAGGCAAAGCAGGAGCCCCTGGCAATCTTCCACCAGGCCCTCGACAATGTCGCCCCGCACGTTGAAGTCCGCTCGCGCCGCGTCGGTGGTGCAACCTATCAGGTTCCGGTCGATGTCCGTCCGGAGCGCCGCCAGGCTCTCGCGATCCGCTGGCTTATCGCTGCTGCCCGCAAGCGCAACGAGACCACCATGGTCGATCGCTTGTCCGGCGAGCTGATGGATGCTGCGAACAACCGCGGCAGCGCCGTCAAGAAGCGCGAAGACACCCACAAGATGGCGGACGCCAACCGCGCCTTCTCGCATTACCGCTGGTAATCATACGATCGAATTCCGAAAGGCAGTCCCTTATGGCTCGCGAATATAAAATCGAAGACTACCGCAACTTCGGTATCATGGCGCACATCGACGCCGGCAAGACCACGACGACCGAGCGCATCCTGTATTACACGGGCAAGTCGCACAAGATCGGCGAAGTTCACGATGGCGCGGCCACCATGGACTGGATGGAGCAGGAGCAGGAGCGTGGCATCACGATCACCTCCGCTGCCACCACGACCTTCTGGAAGGGCCGTGACGGCAAGATGCGCCGCTTCAACATCATCGACACCCCCGGCCACGTCGACTTCACCATCGAAGTCGAGCGTTCGCTGCGCGTTCTCGACGGTGCGATCGCGCTTCTCGATGCCAATGCCGGCGTCGAGCCGCAGACGGAAACCGTCTGGCGCCAGGCCGAGAAGTACCATGTTCCGCGCATGATCTTCTGCAACAAGATGGACAAGACCGGCGCTGACTTCTACCGCTCGGTGGAGATGATCAAGACCCGTCTGGGCGCCACCGCAGTCGTCATGCAGCTGCCGATCGGCGCAGAAACCGAATTCAAGGGCGTTATCGACCTGGTTGAGATGAACGCTCTGGTCTGGCGCGACGAATCCCTCGGCGCTGCCTGGGACATCGTCGAAATCCCGGAAGACATGAAGGCGAAGGCCGAAGAATATCGTGAAAAGCTGATCGAGACCGTTGTCGAGATCGACGAAGAAGCGATGGAAGCCTACCTGAACGGCGACATGCCGGACAACGACAAGATCCGCGAACTGGTTCGTCGCGGCACGATCGACGTCAAGTTCCATCCGATGTTCTGCGGCACCGCCTTCAAGAACAAGGGCGTCCAGCCGCTGCTCGACGCGGTTGTCGATTACCTGCCGTCGCCGCTCGACATTCCGGCGATCAAGGGCATCGATGCCAAGACGGAAGCTGATATCGAGCGTCACGCCGATGACAGCGAGCCGCTTTCCATGCTCGCGTTCAAGATCATGAACGACCCCTTCGTCGGTTCGCTGACCTTCGCCCGCATCTATTCCGGCAAGCTCGAAAAGGGCTCGTCGGTCATGAACACGGTCAAGGACAAGCGCGAGCGCGTCGGCCGCATGCTGCAGATGCACTCCAACAGCCGTGAGGACATCGATGAAGCCTTCGCAGGCGACATCGTGGCTCTCGCCGGTCTCAAGGAAACCACGACGGGCGACACGCTCTGCGATCCGCTGAAGCCGGTTATCCTCGAGCGCATGGAGTTCCCCGAGCCGGTCATCCAGATCGCGATCGAGCCGAAGTCCAAGGGTGACCAGGAGAAGATGGGCCTCGCGCTCAACCGCCTGGCGGCCGAAGACCCGTCCTTCCGTGTCAAGACCGACCAGGAATCCGGTCAGACCATCATTGCGGGCATGGGCGAACTTCACCTCGACATCATCGTCGACCGGATGCGTCGCGAGTTCAAGGTTGAAGCTTCCGTCGGTGCTCCGCAGGTTGCCTATCGTGAGACCATCACGAAGAGGCACGAAGAAGACTACACGCACAAGAAGCAGTCCGGTGGTACCGGTCAGTTCGCCCGCGTCAAGCTCATCTTCGAACCGAATCCGGATGGCGAAGATTTCGTCTTCGAATCCAAGATCGTCGGCGGTGCTGTTCCGAAGGAATACATCCCGGGCGTTCAGAAGGGTATCGAAAGCGTTCTGTCTTCCGGTCCGCTCGCCGGCTTCCCGATGCTCGGCGTCAAGGCGACGCTCATCGACGGTGCCTTCCACGACGTCGACTCCTCGGTTCTCGCCTTCGAAATCGCCTCGCGTGCCTGCTTCCGTGAAGCAGCCAGGAAGGCTGGTGCACAGCTTCTCGAGCCGATGATGAAGGTCGAGGTCGTGACGCCGGAAGATTACGTCGGCGACGTTATCGGTGACCTGAACTCCCGCCGTGGCCAGATCCAGGGCCAGGAGCAGCGCGGCATCGCGATCGTCATCAACGCACACGTGCCGCTGGCGAACATGTTCAAGTACGTCGACAGCCTGCGCTCCATGTCGCAGGGCCGCGCCCAGTACTCGATGGTCTTCGACCACTATGCGCCGGTGCCGAGCAACGTCGCGCAGGAAATCCAGGCAAAGTACTCCGGTCAGAAGTGACCGGAGTATTCCTCTGAACCCAATGGAATTCCCCCGGAAGGGGCAAAGAACGGAGAGCCGGAATGGCAAAGAGCAAGTTTGAGCGCAACAAGCCTCACGTAAACATCGGCACGATCGGCCACGTTGACCACGGCAAGACGTCGTTGACTGCGGCGATCACGAAGTTCTTCGGCGAGTTCAAGGCGTACGACCAGATCGACGCTGCTCCGGAAGAGAAGGCGCGCGGCATCACCATCTCGACGGCACACGTCGAATACGAGACGCCGGCCCGCCACTATGCGCACGTCGACTGCCCCGGCCACGCCGACTACGTGAAGAACATGATCACGGGTGCGGCGCAGATGGACGGCGCGATCCTGGTCTGCTCGGCTGCCGACGGCCCGATGCCGCAGACGCGCGAGCACATCCTGCTGGCCCGCCAGGTCGGCGTTCCGGCGATTGTTGTTTTCCTGAACAAGGTCGACCAGGTCGACGACGCCGAGCTTCTCGAGCTCGTCGAGCTTGAAGTGCGCGAGCTTCTTTCGTCCTACGACTTCCCGGGCGACGACATTCCGATCGTCAAGGGTTCGGCTCTGGCCGCTCTGGAAGATTCCGACAAGAAGATCGGCGAAGACGCGATCCGCGAGCTGATGGCTCAGGTCGACGCCTACATTCCGACGCCTGAGCGTCCGATCGACCAGCCGTTCCTGATGCCGGTCGAAGACGTGTTCTCGATCTCGGGCCGCGGCACGGTTGCCACGGGCCGCGTCGAGCGCGGTATCGTCAAGGTCGGCGAGGAACTTGAAATCGTCGGCATCCGCGCGACGACGAAGACGACCTGCACGGGCGTCGAAATGTTCCGCAAGCTGCTCGACCAGGGCCAGGCCGGCGACAACATCGGCGCGCTGCTTCGCGGCGTGAACCGTGATGGCATCGAGCGCGGTCAGGTTCTGTGCAAGCCGGGTTCGGTGAAGCCGCACAAGAAGTTCAAGGCGGAAGCCTACATCCTGACGAAGGAAGAGGG
>DASUPM010000533.1:0-4018 GCA_036281095.1 Pseudorhizobium sp. | reverse complement strand
CTTGTTGCGGTGCGTCCAGTTGCCGACCGGCGAGTTGATGAGATCGGAATTCGGCACGATGATCGACTGCTTCCGGAAGGTCTCGATCTCGGTGGCGCGGACGGAGATGCGCTTGACGATGCCTTCGGTTGTGCCGGTCACTACATGGTCGCCGACCTTGAACGGACGCTCGACCAGCAGGATCAGCCCCGACACGAAATTGGACACCACGTTCTGAAGGCCGAAACCGATACCGACGGACAGGGCGGAAGCAACGAGGGCGAGGCTGGAAAGGTTGATACCCGCCGCCGAGACCCCGATGATCACCGCAAGGCCTATGCCGAGATAGCCGATACCGGTCTTGACGGAGTTCCGGACACCCAGATCCACTTGGCTGCGCGCCATGACATTGCCGTCAACCCACTTCTGCACCAGGCGCGTGACCAGGAAACCGGCTGCAAACAGCAGTATCCCGCCGACGATGCCGACCAGTGAAATGGTAATGTTGCCGATGGTGATTTCGGTGAAGAACCGATAGAACCATGACTCGATGTCCGCGACCTGGAAACCCCAGGTCAGCAGGATGAGCGGAAGACCGATCATCAACGCGAACACGTAGATTGCCAGTCCCGCAACGAGGCCGGCCTGATCGAGTGCAACCTCCCCCAGCCGGAAGCGGTCAGCCAGTTGTCCGGCCACAGCCGTCTTGGCGAACGCTCCCTGCTTGGAGACGGCCTTGCCGGTGAGGAGACCGATATAGATCGTCACCAGGACTGCGCCGGTAATGACGATCTGCGTCGAGACAAACCGGGCGAAGCCGATATAGCCGGCAATCACCGCAAAGATCAGCAGCCCGCCCATCAGGCGCAGAAGGATGGCGAGCAGGCGCGGCCACGGCCGGCCGGGTCCGGCAGGATCGCCCTCCTCCCCAACCACGGGACGCATGAAGGAAGCGGCAATCAGCACAAACCCGATGATCGTTGAAGCGATCAGGCTCTTTGCAATGGTCAGGATGAGCGGCGAGTTCAGCGTCTCGCTGACCGTGCCCAACAGATAGTCAAGGCCGTTCAGGACGGCCATGGCGATCACCACCCAGCCGGTCAGACGCGCGCCCTTGTCCGTCAGGCGAACCAGCCGCCAGTCAGGCTCGCCTGGAGCGAACACGGCATAGGTCAGTCGGAAAACGAAATAGACGAACCATATGAACACGAACAGGCCGCCGATCACGGGAGCCACGTCCGGGCGCAGGACGTTGAAACCGGCGAGGAACAGATAGGAGGCCGCCAGCAAGGCCGCGAGCGACATTGTCCGGATCACGGTGGACCAGAACGCCACCGTCAATCTTTTCAGATAGGAGGGACGTTCGGCGCCGGCGCGGTCCCTCCGGATGAAACCTCCGAAGAGCCGATAGCCACCCCACAGGATCACCAGGCCTGCCACCATGGAGAGGGCAATTGCGCTGACGAGCGAGAGAGCCTTGAACCGCCAGGCGAAGCCAAGCCAGCTGCCGATGGCATCGCCCAGGCGATTGACCTCAACCACGAAAGCGCTTCCCGCTTCCGCAAAGAGTTCGGGCGAGAGATCCGTGTGGCGGAAAAGCGTCTGCGTGAAAAGATTCCGGCGGATGGTCGAGATATTGTTCGCCAGCCGGTCGGCAGCGCTGGACAGGCCTTCGGCATCTTCGATGATGACGTTGATCTGCGCCTTCTCGTTCAGGAGCCGATTGCGTTCTTCGGTCACAGCAGGCGGTTCCGCCGGCTGCCCGCTCTGAGGCGGCTCGCCGACATCCGTCAGCCGCGCCTGGATCTGCTGAATGCGCGTGTTCAGGGCGTCCGACGCCACACGCATCTCGCCGACGATCTCCTCCGCCTGCACACGCAGGTCGGCAAGCCGCGCATCGTCGTCCCGGTCCTGCTGTACCGCAGCGGCGAATTGATCCAACTGCCGCCGAAGGACGCTCAGCTTGTCCCGCATGTCGGCATTGATCGAATCCACCGTCTCATCTCCCGCCTCCTCCTGGGCCGAGGCCGGACGCGAAAACGGTGTGACCGAGGCCAGCGGAAGACTTCCGCACAGTATCGAAAGTATCAATGTCGTGCGCACCAGGGCCGACAGGAGGAACGGGGTGAAGACTGACATTTCCGGGTCTCGTTCAAAGAAGAATCGCCGGGAAAAGCTAGTTCCACTTCAAGACGAAAGGAAGGAGGACGCGAAAGCAAGCCTTCCATGGAACCCGGGAACATTCTGCGGCGTTACCGTGCGCAACCACCACAGGAGGGTAAGACATGGAAGACCAGGGCGTCGGCTGGATCGCAGCCATCATCATCGGCGGCATCGCCGGCTGGCTTGCAGAGCAATTCATGAAGAGCAACATGGGAATCTTCATGAACATCTTGCTCGGCATCGTTGGCGCAATCATCGCCAATGCACTGCTCGGCCTGATCGGGGTCAACCTCGGCGGCTGGATAGGCTACCTGATTGCAGGCTTCATCGGCGCCTGCATCCTGATCGCAGTCGGCAGGATGATAAGACGCTGACGCGGATGAAGCGTTAGAACCCTGCGCCGGGTCTCGACAGATAGTCGAGCTCGGCGCTGGTCGTTTTCCGCCCGATAAAGCCGTTCCTGTGCGGAAAACGCCCGAATTCCCGGATGACCGCAAGGTGGCGCTCCGCATAGTCCAGGTAGTCGGCATCTCCCAGAGCACGGAAGAGTTCCACCGAGCGCTCCTGGTCCGCCAGGGTCTCCGAATGTTCGAAGGGCAGGTACATGAATGCCCGGCGCTCGGCCGCAATATCTCCGTCGGTACCGGCGTCCAGCGCCAGCCGCGCCTCGCGCAAGGCCATCCAGTCCGTGGCGAACGCAAGCGGCGTGCCGCGATACATGTTCCGGGGAAACTGGTCGAAGACGAGGATAGCCGCCAGCCGCCGTTCGGGAGTTTCACGCCATCCCTCCATGGCTCCGCGCGCCAGCGACAGATGCGTCAGGCGGAAGCGCCGGCTGATCTCCTCATCAATCTCGGTGGACGGCTTGAACCACTGCTCCCTGGTCAACTTCCCGAACCAGAACTCCAATACGTCCTCGGGGGCTTCTGCGGTCATGGATTATCTCCTTCAGTCGAGGCTAAGGCTCGCGCTCTCTCGTCCGAGAAGGCGGCAGAGCCCTTCGACGACCATGTTATGATCTTCCCGCTGCGGCAGGCCGGAAACGGTCACTGCCCCGATGCAGCCGGTCCCCTCGACGAAGATGGGGAAGCTGCCGCCATGCGTCGCGTAGTCGGCATTGGCCAGACCGTAGCGTTCCTCGATATTCGTATTCTGCTGCGAAAGTTTCAGGCCGAAGCCATAGCTCGACTGGAAGAAGCGCAGTGCAACTGCACGCTTGCGCCGAACCCATGCGGCGTTGTCGGCTGTCGTGCCGGGAAGCGCGCAGTAGAAGGCGGGCATGGCGTGCAAGGACACGTCGATCACGACCGCCACACCCCGCTCCAGAGCCATCTCGCGCAAGAGCGACCCGAGTTCCCAGGCAGTGGTGGGATCAAACCGGCTGAAGCGCAGTGTCTGTTCCTGCTGCGCAATCCGGGTGAGGTCCTGTTCGATTGTCATGATGTTTCCTCTCTGCTGCGGCCGCATTGATGAACAGCCGCAACGCGGATGTAAAGCCATGGACCGTCCGGATCGAGGGCTTACTATGTCTGCAACAGGGTGTGTATGGCCGACAAGACCATGTCATGCCGGTATGGTTTCGGCAGGAATCGGGTGCCGGCAGGCAGCAGCATGGGGTCGAGACGAACGACGCCCGACGTGATGATGATGCCGGTGTGCGGCCGAAGGGCCCGCACCCGTTGTGCCAGTTGGATACCGTCCATGGAGCCCGCCATGTTCACGTCGGTGAACACGATGTCGACATCAGTCCGGTTGCGAAGCAGGACGAGAGCCTCGTCGGCGTTGGCGGCTTCCAGAACCACATGGCCGACCTCCTCGAGGGCGTCGAGCGTCGTGAACCGGATGAGGGGCTCATCCTCGACGACAAGCACGACGG
>DASUPM010000532.1:0-4474 GCA_036281095.1 Pseudorhizobium sp. | reverse complement strand
GCTGCGGGTGGTTGAATAACCTCCCACGTCCCCCTGGTTGTCGCGCTCATGTCCCCTGCGGTAGCCGCCCTGGAACAGGATCGAGGTGTTTTCGAAGCGCTTGGCGACCGCCGCGGAGCCTCCGAAGCTCTGGTCCTCGCTGTCGTAGATGGTCTTGGCAACGCCGCCCCAGTCACGCCCTTCGCCGATCAGGTCTTCGGGCTCGAGCGTCCTGAGCACGACTGCACCGCCCAGTGCACCCGATCCGGCACGGCTGGAGTCGGCGCCGCGAACGATATCGATCGTCGAAAGCGAACTGAAATCGAAGCTGTCCGCACCGCCGTCCGCATCGCGCGCGCCGTCCTGCAGATAGGGGATCGGGATGCCGTCGATGCTGGTCAGCACCCGGTTCTGCTCCAGCCCGCGGATATTGACGCTGCGGCTGTTGCGGTTGAACGAGACGCCCGGCTCCAGGCTGCGGCCGAGGTCTTCCAGGCTGGTGATCTGGTTGGCCTCGATTTCCTCCGCCGTCGTCTTCGAGGCGAGCGGCGTATCGGCGACGTCGCCGGCTGGGACCGCCACGCGCTTCCCCTTCACCACGATGGTCGGCAGGACCGTTTCCTCCGCCGCCTGCTCCTGCGCCAGGACCGGCGTGGTGGACAGCGCCGCCAGGGCCGTGCAGGCCAGCAGCAGGTTTCGTGTCGGACGGGAAGTCATGACGTTCCTTTCTCGAACGGGCGCGCATCATCGCCGGCGCGCAAACGCGCGCCGCGGGGTAGCGGGCAGCAGATACTCACAGGTGGCGGGAGGCAGGAACCTGCCTTGAATTGGCCATCTAAAAAACATGATTATCTTTGTCAACTTAAAAAATATGACTCCGGCATTCATGTTTTGAACGGAACTCCTGGAGTTCACTGGGTGGCCGGATTTGACCGGCCGTAGCTACATGCGTTGCCAGAACCGTCCCGCCGGTCTAATTAGATAAAATGTGACGATCTGTCGTAATTCGGGGTAAGGCGCGCCGTGCTAGGCGTCTGCCGGGACAGAAACATAGGCAGGCGGAAACTTGTTGGCAGTGACTACGAAAGGGCCGGGCAGGCAGGGAACCGCAGGCACGGCCATAGCGGCGTCCACCTCGCAGGCGGATGTCCTTGCGGCGCTGAAGCTTGCGGCGGAGGCCTATGACTTCACCTATGTCACCCTTCTGATGAAACCCATCGAGACGGACGATCTGCTGGCGCGCGTCCTGATCCAGAGCACGCTGCCCTCGGAGTTCGTCCGGGAATTCGACCAACAGCGCTTTCTCCCCCGGTGCCCCTCCACACCGGCACTCTTCGCCACTCTGCTTCCGCAGGCCTGGACCCTGGATACGTTCGAAGCCGATTGCGGCATTCCGCTCCCGCGGGATATCGCGCGTCTGATGCGGGATTTCGGCCTTGCCACGACGGCGGCGATGCCGCTTCATTCGCTCGAGGGCGATCGTTTTCTCCTGCGTTTCGACGGTCGGCGCGAGGCTGTCGAACAGGGCGAGCTCAACGAGCTGGCGATGATCGCGCTGCATGCGTTCGACGTCTTCGAGAAGCTTCGGCGCTCGGAACGTTTCGCCTTGCCGAGCCCTCTTTCCACCCGGGAGCTCGAAGTGGTGCGCTGGACGGCCCAGGGGAAGACATCCGTCGAGATCGGTCGCATCCTGTCGCTGTCGGATCACACGATCAATGCGCACATGACGAATGCCATCAAGAAGCTCGACTGCGTCAACCGCACCCAGCTCGTCGCCAAGGCGATACGCCTCGGCCTGATAAACTAGTACGGCCCTCTGCTCAGCGGTCCAGCACCGAGCGCACCTCGACGAGGTTCGAGCGGACGCGCAGGATATAGAAGCCCATGGTCGCCAGATGGGTGGGCATGATCCAGCCGTCTTCCCGACCGTTGGAGATGATCGCCGGCTGGATCCGCAGCGCGGCACGGAACTGCGTGAGCGTATCCCCCCAAAGCGGACCGAGATTGCGCTCCCGGATGACGCCGGAAAAGTCCGCGCCCGCCGCCGAAAGAACGGCATAATAGCCGTAGAGCTGGCCATAGGCGAACCAGAAACGGTCGTCGGCGCGCGTGTCGAACCATCCGGCATTGTAGTTCTCAGAGCGCTCGCGCAGGATGGCGGAGGTGCTGCCGAGATCGTTGGCGATGCGATCCAGGAACTGCACCAGATTGTCGGCGCGGGCATCGAAAGTCGCATTGCAGGCCCCGAGATCCGCATTGAACTTCCGGAAGTCCTCGATCGCAGTGCGGTAATAGCTCGGCGTCGGCGTCTTGGGCCCGAAGGGGCTCAGCCCGAAATACCAGGAATATTCGTCGAACTGCAGGTTGTTGCGGGCGTCCTGCAGGTCGTTGTTGATCCCCGACGTGCCCCGCACCCGCGCCAGCGTATCGACCAGTTCCACAGACGTCCGGCGCACCGTCTGGTTCACGCCGCGCTGGAAGGACGCCTTGTTGTCGAGGAAGGGCGTATTGTCCCAGTCGATCCCGAACAGACCCAGCCGATACAGCAGCATGGAGGAGATCCAGGCGTTGTGGTTCACGTTGACGTCGGTCAGATCGGCAACCACATCGACGATCGCCGACGACTGGCATTGCTGCGCCACCGTTTCGGTCGTAGTCGGCGCAGTCGCAGCATCCGATGGCGCCGGTGCCGGAGCGGCGATTTCCTGACCGGCAGCCGTCGTACGCTCCGACCAGCGGTACTGCTCGACGAAATCCGGATCGAAATTCGTCCAGACCTGCGTCTGCCAGAAGAAATAACCGTAGAGCCCGACGAACAGCACCAGAACTGCCAGGAGCGGTCCCTTGACCAGCCAGCCGCGCCGGCCGTACCAGCCCTGCGTGGTGCGGAACGGCCATGCCAGCGCCGCGAACAAAAGACCGAAACCTCGGCCGATGGCGCCGAACAGCCGGCGGACGATCTGTGCGATTCTCTCAGGCATGGGTCGCCTCCTGCTGGGTTCCGGCTGTTCTGCTATCGGTATCGGAAACGCCGCCCGCCCTTGCGAAAGTTGCTTGGAAGCGGGCGTCGATCTTTTCCTTGCGCCTCGCAATCTCGATGCTCGACAGCAAGTCCCTGTCCTTGAGATCGAAGAGCGGCGCCAGATGGGGAAGGAGCGCCCTGTCGAGCGACCTTTCGGTTTTCGCTTCCGTCCCCTCCTCTGCCAGCACCGCAGCGAGCACGATCGCGCTCTCGCTCTCGATCGTCAGCTTGTTGAACAGCACGTTCATGTCCGACAATTGCCGATTGAGGCTCGCCGTCATGTCCTGCACCGCCTGCAGATACTGCTCCACCTGCAGCGACGCCCCGGTCACCTGGGACCCATCCCCTGCAGCCGAGACAAGATTGTCGACAAGCAGCGACCGGTGCCCCGTCAGCGTCACGAGATCGGACTCCATTGTATGGCGCAGGGCAGCCATCCGCTTGCGTCGCTCGGCCAGCAGGCCGTGAAGCCGGTTCGCCAGCACGAGCGCCTGATCGAGCGACACCGCCTGCGGCTTCCGCTGCCGCGTCCATGACTTTGAAAGGAAATCCGCAAGAGCAAGACGAATGCGTTCCCGCGGCGTCGGGCGCGGCTTGTCCTGCAGCGGCGCCATCGCCTTGTCGACGCGATCCGCCACCGCGGAGACGAGACCGGCGAAGGCGAGACGCGTCCGATCCCATACGTCCGGGCCGGCATCCGAACCGCCTGGCGCCGCACCGCTTCGCCATGCCTCGGGCACTGCGATGACACGTGCAGCCTCCGCCGCAGTCCGCGCCGCATCCGAAATCTCCCGGTCGAGCGCTTCCAGCGTGCCTTCGAGTTCGGCGACCCTGCCGTCTATGCCTTTTGCCCTGCGCATCGCGATCCCCAACCAGGCGATTCCGTCCCGGCAAACATAAGGCCGCCGCGGAAATTTACCACGGCGGCCTTCGGATCATTCAGTGCGGGGATGCTAGAGACCAAGCTGCGCAATCGCAGCGTCGGCCCGCTCGCGTGCCTTCTTCGGCAGCTTGCCGGTCTTCACGGCATCCAGATTGGCCGGTGCACCGTCACCGACGACGACGACCGCAACCATGCCCATGCCGAGATGCGGCGTGCACTTCACGACGTAGATGCCTTCCTTCTCGACCGTGACCGCGAGTTCCTGGCCGATCTTGCCCTTGAACTCCTCGACGCCCTCCGGAATCATGCCCTTCATCGCCGCAGCGTCGTGCCCCTTGTCCGTCGGGACGAACTTGATCGTGTCTCCCGGCGCAGCCTTGATGGCGGCCGGCTCGAATACCATCGCCTGCCCGTCGCTGCCCTTGTTGAGCATCTTCACCTCGATCTCGGCTCCAAGCGCCGGAAACGAGAGGAAAGCGAGGCCCGTGGCGAGAACGAGGACGGTTTTTGCGGTCTTCAACATCTTTATCTCCTGACAACAACCTTTGAAGGTGTCGGGAGCCAGAGATAGGCCGGGCAGCCCTCCCCTT
>DASUPM010000531.1:0-3715 GCA_036281095.1 Pseudorhizobium sp. | reverse complement strand
GCTGGTATCGTCACCGTCACTACGGGCATCGGCATTACCGCCACCGCCACCGTCAC
Organism: Pseudorhizobium sp.; assembly: GCA_036281095.1. Lineage (GTDB taxonomy): Bacteria > Pseudomonadota > Alphaproteobacteria > Rhizobiales > Rhizobiaceae > Neorhizobium. Next base: position 3,659 of record DASUPM010000531.1, on the reverse strand, counting down.
TACGGCCATCGGCATTATCGTCACCGCCGCGGCAGTGATGCCGCCGCGATCATCGGCGGCCTTGCAGCTGGGGCGATCATCGGTGGCGCTCTGGCACAGCAGCCCCGCTACTATCGCGGCGGCGGCAACGCGCATGTTCAGTGGTGCTATGACCGCTACCGGTCCTATCGCGCCTACGACAACACGTTCCAGCCCTATAACGGGCCGCGCCGCTCCTGCAACTCGCCCTATAACTGACGCGTGAAAAGCGGCCGGCGCCTGTCCGGCCGCTTCCCCGAAAGGGGTAGCCTCCAATCGTGGTAAACAATTCGTAACGAGGATTGTGATATAGGAGGAACCTGGAGGGCAGTTGCACCGTTCTTGGGTGCAGTCGGAGGGCAGGTTGATGATCTGGATGTCACGTAGATTCAGCGGATTGGCGGAAGGCGAGGCGGCTACCGGCACCTATGCCGATGGTCTGTTTCCGCTTCTTGCCGCGCAGGAACTGGCGAACCGCGGGGAACGGACCTTTCGGGATTCCTACGCCAGGGACTATTCGCTTGCACGCAAGCTGGAAGCGGCACCTCAGCCCCTGACTTACTGAACGTTGAAGATCGGCGTTGTGCCGACCGGTGTTCGGCATGCGGTAGCAGAAGTCCTTCTTGCCTCAGTATCGCGTGGCCGCCCGCAGCTTCTCCCGTCAGATCACCACGATCATGCCAAGCGTCTCGGGCAAGGGGAGCGATAGCGCAATCGCCGCCTTGATGCGCGCCAGCAGCCTCATGACCTGACCATCCGTAACGGAACTGCGCGTGCTTTCTCTGCCGCTTCGATAGTACAGCCGAAGAAGGCCACTGGCCGGCCAATAGACGATGCGGTGCAGGCTATAGCCCACGACCATAAACGTCAGTGTCGGTTCTTCGTCCATCACCTGATCTCGGGTCTGTTTCAGATGAAGTAGGGTGAGACTGTGGGGCCAGCAAGCGGAACATCCGGATGCGGTTAACGCTCGCGGGATCCTTGCTGGTGCACGATCGAAAAGCCCCGCCGAAGCGGGGCCGATCTTCTACCAGGTCTGACGACCATACCAGTCGTCCACATCCTTTCGGGCCTGATCCCTCTCGTAGCCGTAGCGCTCCTGGATCTTGCCTTCGAGTTGGTCTCGCTTGCCTTCGATGCGGTCGAGGTCGTCGTCGGTGAGCTTGCCCCACTGCTCCTTGACCTTGCCCTTCATCTGCTTCCAGTTTCCTTCGACGCGGTTCCAATCCATGATTTTTTCCTCCGTCTGGATTACGCGAGATAAACGCGCGGCCGCAGGATTGGTTCTCCGTTTCCAAGGCGTTGGAGAGGCCCTGCGCCAATGCGATCACGGAACTTTCGCAAAGGCCGACGTGTTCTGATGACAGAAATCAGAGGAGGTTTGCATGAACAACAAAGCGGTTATCGCCCTGCTCGGTGCAGCAGCAGTCGTCATCGTGATGCTGGCTGCCAGCTTTCTGGTTCAACGGGGGCCGGACACCGCGGAAATCGCCGAGCCTGAGCGTACGGATACCGTCCAGGACACGCCGGCAGGCCGGGCGATCGGCAACGAACAGCCGCTTGGCAATGATTCCAACTGATGGTCGGGTCGGTCGGTCCCGGTGTCAGACCTGGGTCCCGGACCAATCGCTTCTTCCGGTTTCGTTCTTCCTTTTTGACATTGCCCTCTTGCGCTGAAATGCCCGAAAGTCTAAGGGGTCTTTGCCCGCAAGCGGGCTTGCCGGAATGTAGCGCAGCCAGGTAGCGCACTTGACTGGGGGTCAAGGGGTCGTGGGTTCGAATCCCGCCATTCCGAGATTTTTACGGCGCCGATGTGAATCGGATGCGAAGCTCTGAGAACCAGTCGATGGCAGCGTCGGCTGGTTTTCTTTTGGAACGGACCAGCGGCCATGCTGGGTACCTGATATCCCGGAAAGGCGACCGAGCCAGGTGCTTCCTTCAGACAAGGATGCGGACCGGAACCGCCTTTGCCGCCGGCGTCTTCGACAGCTTCTCGTGGTGAGACAGCGGGACCAGCGGATTGAGTTCCGGATAGTAGCCGGCGACGCAGCCGTCGGGGAGATTGAAGGGCAGCACCTTCAGCCCGCCGACCTTCCGCTCCCGGCCATCCTCGACATCCGTCCGCAGGCCGACCACCTGTCCTTCCCGCAGGCCGAGCTTTTCCATTTCCTTCGGGTTGATGAGTAGGACGTCGCGCGTGCCTTCGATGCCGCGAAGCCGGTCGCTATAGCCGTAGATGGTCGTGTTGAACTGATCGTTGCTGCGCAGGGTCATCAGCCGGTAGCGGCCGTCCCGGTCCTCGAAGCCGGAGGCGGAGAGCGCTTCCGGAACGGTGAATTCCGCCTTGCCGCTTTCGGTCTTCCACACCCGCTCCCGAGCGGAGTTTCCTCGATAAAAGCCTCCCGGGGTGAACATGCGTTTGTTGAAGTCGCGGAATTGGTCGGGATAGGTCTCCTCGATGAGGTCGCGGACCTTGCCGTAGTCGGCCTGCCAGTCGTCCCAGGTCACCTTGGGATTGGGCGGCAGGGTTGCCTTTGCGATGCCGGCGACGATGGCGATTTCGGAGAGCAGATGCTCGCTCGCCGGCCGGTGTTTGCCGACGGAGCCGTGGATGCAGCTCAGGCTGTCTTCCATCGTCACCGTCTGCGGACCGTTCGCCTGCATGTCTTCCTCGCTGCGGCCGAGGCAGGGGAGGAGATAGGCGACCTCCCCATTGATCAGATGGCTGCGGTTGAGCTTGGTGGCGATCTGGACGGTGAGGCGCATCTTCGTCCAGGCCTCCTCCATCGGCCCATGATCGGGAATAGCCCTGACGAAATTGCCGCCGAGCCCGATGAAGGCCCGGACACGGCCTTCCAGCATGCCCTCGCAGGCCTCGACCGTGTTCATTCCCTTCTCTCGGGGCGGCTCGAAGCCGAACATCGAGGCGAGCTTGTCGAGAGGCACGAGATCCGGCTTTTCCGCAATCCCTACCGTCCGCTGCCCCTGGACGTTGGAATGCCCGCGGACGGGGGAAATTCCGGTGCCCTCCCGCCCGATGTTTCCCTTCAGCAGAAGGAGGTTGACGATCATGGCGATGCTTTCGAAGCCGCCCACCTGCTGTGTCAGGCCCATGCCATAAATGCCGATACACCGCTCCGATTCGACATAGACCTGTCCGGCTGCTTCCAGCGCTGCGCGATCGAGACCCGACTCGCGCTCAATCTCTTCCCAATTTGTCGTCCGGACTTTCTGTTCGAAAGCGTCGAACCCATCGGTATGCTGCGCAACGAAATCGCGGTCGATGACCTTGCGGCCCTGCTGCCTTGCTTCGTCGTCCCTGGCGAAGACATGCTTGCACAGGCCCATCAGCGCGGCGATGTCGCCACCGGTCTTGACCTGAAGATACTGGCAGGAGATGCGCGTCTCCTTTCCCGTCAGCATCTCCACCGGGCTCTGCGGATTGATCATCGTCTCCAGCCCCTTCTCGCGGACCGGATTGAAGGTGACGATCCTGCAGCCGCGCCGCACGGCTTCCTGCAGCGGATGAAGGAAGCGCGGGCTGTTGGAGCCGGTGTTCTGGCCGAAAAAGAAGATGGCGTCGCAGGTCGAGAAATCGGAAAACACGGACGTGCCGACAGAGGAGCCGATGACCTTCTTCA
>DASUPM010000530.1:0-3681 GCA_036281095.1 Pseudorhizobium sp. | reverse complement strand
AGCTCTTCGAGAGGAACCCGCGAGGATATGTGCTGACGGCGATCGGGCAGCGGTTCGTCGAGACGGCCGAGAAGATGGAGGCCGAGACCGACCGTCTCCAGGCTGAAATCGCCACCGGGACGACGCAGCGGGGCATCATCCGACTGAGCGCCCCGGAGGGGTTTTCAAACTTCTTCTTCAGCCACCGGCTGTCGGATTTCCAGACGCAGCACCCGAGCATTTCCCTCGAACTGGTGACGATCCAGCAGATCATGTCGCTGTCACGCAAGGAAGCAGACCTTGCCGTGACGCTGGATCCGCCGAAGGGCGGTCCGTATGAAACCGAAAAGATCAGCGACTACGTCCTGAACGTCTACGGCGCCAAGGACTATCTGAGGCGGTCGGCGCCCGTGAGATGCCGGGACGACCTGCTCGCCCATCCCTTCATCGGCTATATCCAGGACATGATCTTCGCCCCGGGCCTCGACTACATGGGCGACGTCCATCCGGGCATCAAGCCGCGGTTTCAAAGTTCAAGCATCTTCGCCCAGCTGACTGCCACGAAGGACGGGCTGGGGTTATGCGTGCTTCCGCACTTCATCGCACGGGAACAGCCGGACCTTCAGATCGTCCTGCCGGACGAGGTGAACCTGATGCGGAACTATTGGCTTGTCTGCCACCGCGACCTCAGTCATGTGCCTCGGGTACGCATCGTGGCAGACTTCATTTTCGACGCGGTACGGGCCAGTCAGGACGCCTTTCTCAGATGCCGTTGACAGCCTGAAAGCGGTGTCGCCAGAGAAGACGGACAAGGATCAAAATTTTTTCTCGGCTGCCGGAACAAAAGCGCACCTTGCAGCTTGAATGGGGTTAACTGCCATCCGAGGCAGGGGGAGCATATTTTGACGGACAGTGCTGCGGGCGTAGATACGACCGAAGAAGAGCGGTATCGGCTGCTCATTGATGCGATTACCGACTATGCAATCTACATGCTGGATCCCGGAGGGAGGATCAGCAGCTGGAATCCGGGCGCGCAACGCTTCAAGGGATATGCTGCTCCGGAGATCATCGGGAAGCACTTCTCCCGGTTCTACACGGAAGCGGATAGAGCGAGCGGATTGCCTGCCAGAGCATTGAAGCTTGCTGAAACCGAGGGTCGTTTCGAACACGAGGGGTGGCGGCTCCGCAAGGATGGAGCGCGGTTCTGGGCTCATGTCATCATCGATCCGATCTGGAGCCCCTCCGGTACTCTCCTCGGTTTTGCCGAGATCACCCGCGACCTCACCGCAGGAAAGAAGGCCGAAGACGAACTGGAACGGAGCGAGCGGCAATTCCAGCTGCTCGTCCAGGGCGTCACCGACTACGCCATCTTCATGCTCGACCCGAACGGCTATGTGAGCAACTGGAACGTCGGTGCGGAGCGCATCAAGGGTTATCGCAGCGAGGAAATCATCGGCTCGCACTTTTCGCGATTCTATACCGAAGAGGACCGCGCTGCCGGTATACCGGAACGAGGGCTGGAGACCGCGCGAAAGGAAGGACGCTTCGAGAAGGAGGGCATCCGCCAGCGGAAGGACGGAAGCCGTTTCTGGGCACACGTGATCATCGACGCGATCCGCGACGAGACCGGAAAATTGCTCGGCTTTGCCAAGGTTACCCGCGACATCACGGAAAAAGTCGAGGCGCAGAAGGCACTGAACCAGGCGCGGGAAGACCTTTTTCAGGCACAGAAGATGGAGGCCATCGGCCAGTTGACCGGCGGCATCGCGCATGATTTCAACAACCTGCTGATGGCCGTTCTGGGAAGCCTCGAGATCCTGAAGAAGAGAATGCCGGAGGACCCCTCGCTCGCCCCTCTGCTCGACAACGCCATCCAGGGAGCGGAGCGCGGTGTCGCACTGGTCCAGCGCATGCTGACCTACTCCCGCCGGCAGAACCTCAACATGGTGGCAGTCGACATTCCGCAGGTTGTCGAGGACCTGATGGAGTTCATCCGGCAATCTGCTGGTCCCAGGATCTCTATCGAGACCTCCCTTGCGCAAGGTCTTTGTCCGGTGACCACGGATCCCGTCCAGTTGGAGACAGCCCTCCTTAACCTCGTCGTCAATGCTCGCGATGCGATGCCTGACGGCGGTACCATCACCATTCGTGCCGAGACCGTCGAAAGCGAACGCGCCGGCGATCCGGAAAAAGGTTTCGTCCGTCTCTCGGTTGCCGATACGGGAGAGGGAATGGACGAGGAAACGCTGCAGCAGGCCACCACGCCATTCTTCACGACGAAGGGAGTCGGCAAGGGAACCGGACTCGGCCTTTCGATGGTTCAGGGCTTGGCCGAGCAATCTGGCGGCCGGCTGACAATTGAAAGCAGCACCGGCAAGGGCACCAGCGTCTCGCTCATGCTGCCTGTAGCCGATAGCGAGAAATCTCCCGAGATCGTTGCAGTGCCGGCAAATTCTGTTCCGGAGAACCTGTCTCCCTCACCCCTTAAAGTTCTCGCCGTGGACGACGACGCGCTGGTTCTGATGAACACAAGCCTGATGCTGGAAGATCTCGGTCACGCGGTGACGGAAGCCTACAACGGTCAGGAGGCTCTGGCGGTCCTTCAAGGCGGCGAGCACATCGACCTGGTGATAACCGACCACTCCATGCCACGCATGACGGGGGCCGAACTTGCCGCCAGGATTAGGACGGACTGGCCGGACGTGCCGGTGATCCTGGCAACAGGCTATGCGGAACTGCCCTCCGGGGATGCTCCAAAAGGAACGAAGTTGTCGAAACCATTCTCGCAGGAACAGCTCCAGGAAGCGATTGCGGCTGCGCTTCACGCCCGGCTTGAACCAAACCACACCTCTGGACGTTGAAGGCAAAGTTCACCTAGGAGAATTCAGCCATGGTTTTCAAGCACCAGAGCTTTCACGAAGAGCCGCCGGTCGTTGAAAAGGAGTTCCCCGCGGAAGCCACTCTCGAAGGAGCGGTCTCGGATGCGCTCGCTGCTGCGGGCGGCGTCGATGCGACAGGCGTCAGGGTTGTTGCCGAGGGCAGCACCATCGTGCTGTCGGGCCATGTCATGTTCGAAAGCGAGGTGCAGCGCGCTGAGGAGGTGGCCCGCAGCATTTCCGGCGTGACGGACGTCCGCAACGAGGTGACGACGGGAAAGATCGCCTAATTCAATCTTCTGGAATTTGAAGAGGCCCGGATCATCGATCCGGGCCTCTTGCCATATCAGTCTCGCGGCAGGGCATAGGCGATCACGTAGTCGCCAGGCTTGGTGCCGACCGAACCGTGGCCCCCGGCGACCATCACCACCAACTGACGTCCGTCTTCTACCGCGTAGGTCATTGGCGTCGCCTGCCCGCCCGCCGGAAGCCGTGCCTCCCACAACTGCTCGCCGGTGGTGAGCTCGTAGGCGCGAAGATAATTATCGACTGCCGCACCGAGGAAGGCCACGCCGCCCTTTGTGATCATCGGCCCGCCAATACCGGGGACGCCGAGCTTGAACGGGAGCGGAAGCGGAGTCATGTCATAGACCGTGCCGTTCTTCCGCTTGTAGGCGATTTCGCCTGTTCTCAGATCCGCGCCGGCGACGTAGCCCCATGGCGGCGCCTGGCAGGGGATCTGCAGAGGCCCGAGGAATGGTCCCATCCGCACGGCATAGGGAGCGCCTTCGTTGCGGTTGAGACCCTGTTCCGAACCCTTTTCGTC
>DASUPM010000529.1:0-2121 GCA_036281095.1 Pseudorhizobium sp. | reverse complement strand
CGTTGTCGAAGGAGGCGCGGTCGTTGATCCGGATGTCCACCGTGAGGATGTCGCCGACATTCAGCGCGCGGGCATCCTTGAACAGCGCCGCCTGGCTGTCGCTCCAGATGGAATAGCCGTTGGAAAGCTGCCGCGGCTGCTTCGGATAAGACGACATCTGCGGCGCCTGGGCGTATTGCAGGCCGCTTCCGATCGGGCTCATCGAAGGCGCGTTGCCGATCTCCTTGATCGTCTGGCTCTGACATCCGGTCAGCAGGAGGACAGCCATGAGGGCTGGAAGGCGCTTCGTCATGAGGGTTCTTTCGAGGTATTGGGATCGGAAGCGCTGGAGATGATCGTGGCGATCATTCCGGCCTTCTGGGGGTCCATTTCGCTGAGCACGAGGCCGGATTGCCGGGCAGGCAGCTTCATGATGATGGCGGCCGCGACTTCGAGGTTCATTTCTTCCAGTTGCGGCGCCGCGGCATCGGCCTTCATCGTCTTGAATATATCGACCAGTCCGGCTTCCGCACGCACGAGAAAGTCGTTCCGGCGCTGCAGCCAGTCCTGGTATTCCGCCTTGCGGTCCTCCAGCACGGCGATGCGAGAATCGACGTCGGCCTGGAGCTTCTCGAGCTCCTGCTTCTGCAGCAGGTAACGCTGATCTCGCGCCGCATCGGCAATGTTCGTGCAGAACTGCTGGATCTCGCTTTCCGGGGACGTCGCCGAAACGGTTGCCGGCTCCTGCGCGCCGACCTGCGGAACGAGCAGGACGACCGCACCGATGGCAACCAGCCTGCGGATCAGGCTTCTGGATAGCGTGATGGTGATGGACGAGGATGTGCAGGTCATTGCAGCACGAGCTCCGCTTGCAGGGCGCCGGCCGACTTGATGCCCTGGAGGATCGCGATGATGCCGTCGGGCTTGACGCCGATGTTGTTGAGGCCCGCCACCAGAGTGCGAAGATCCGGTCCCTCGAGGATTGCCACGGGGCCACCCTCCTTCATCGCCATGATATCCGTCTGCGGCTCCACGGCGGTGACGCCGCGGGAGAACGGTTCCGGCTGGACGATTTCCGGCGTTTCCGTGACCTGAACGGTCAGCGTTCCGTAGCTGACGGCGACACGGGAGACCCTCACCTCCGCACCGATGACGATCGTCCCGGTACGTTCGTTGATGACCACCTTCGCCGGCGTGTCGGTTTGGACGATCAGGTTCTCGACCTCGGCCATGAGCCGCGTCAGGTCGGCGGTCTTCGGCTTCTGTATGATGACTTCCTGGGAATCGCGTGCTTCCGCGATGGGGCCGCCGTAGCGCCGCCCGGCAAACGCGTTCACGGCATCCGCCATGCGCACGGCAGTGGAGAAGTCGGGATTGCGCAGTTGCAGGACGAGGTTGACCGAATCCTTGAAGTGGGAGGGCAGTTCGCGCTCGATGATTGCGCCGTTCGGCACCCGGCCGGAGGTCGTGACGCCCTCGGTCAGGGTCGCAGCCTCGCCCTGGGCGGAAAAGCCGGATACCACCACGGCACCCTGCGCCACGGCGTAGATCTGCCCGTCGGCACCCGTCAGCGACGTCATCACCAGCGTGCCGCCGCGAAGCGAGGTGGCATCGCCGAGCGAGCTGACATTGACATCGATCCGGCTGCCCGGGCTTGCGAAGGGCGGCAGGTTCGCGGTCACCATGACGGCGGCGAGGTTCTTTGCGTTGGACTGACCGCCCTGGGTCGAGATGCCGAGGTTCTGCAGCATCGCCCGCATGGACTGGTCGGTGAAGGGAGAGTTGCGCAGCCCGTCGCCCGTGCCCTGAAGGCCGACGACGAGGCCGTAGCCGATCAACTGGTTGTCGCGGCCGGCCTGAAGCGAGGCAATGTCCTTGACGCGCGCCGAATCCGCTCTGGCAGGCAGCGCCGAAAGAAGAGCAGCGGTCGCAAGGGCCAGTGCAGCAATGAGACGGATGCTTTTCATCGTGCCATCACCTTTACAGTCCCGTCCGCCATGACGGTGCCGTTCACGATGATACCGGAATCGGTGTTGCGGACGCGGATAACCTCGCCGACCGCGGCGTCCTGCAGCGGCGTTCCACCGGCAGAGATGGTCATGTTGCCCATGGTGAAGGAAAGCCGTACTGCCGAACCCCGCT
>DASUPM010000528.1:0-3573 GCA_036281095.1 Pseudorhizobium sp. | reverse complement strand
TTGTGGAACTCGGCGGTCCGATCCCCTCACCAACAAAATCTACGACTTAGCTGACGCTAAGATCGTGATTTTGTAACCTCTCCCACAGGGGGAGAGGGAGACGCCGAGGGTGCCGCACCGGCTCCTCTCCCCTCGCGGGAGAGGATAGTTCGCCCCAGGAGGCGAAGCCGATTGGCGAGGCGAACTTGGTGAGGGGGATGTTGTGGAACTCGGCAATCGGCTTACTCCGCCGCCAGCAAGGGCCGCTCGCCATCCTCGTTCGCCTGACGCTGTGCGGCGACCGCCAATTCCTGGTGGAGGCGGCGCTCTTCGTGCACATGCGGCTGGGAGAAGCGCGCGATCAGCAGATAGGCGACCGGCGTCACGAGAAGCGTGACGGCCGTGGCCAGTCCCAGACCACCGACGATCACCCAGCCGAGCGCGATACGCGCCTCGGCGCCGGCGCCCTGGGCGAGGATCAGCGGCAAGCCGCCGATGATCGTGGCGATCATCGTCATCATGACCGGACGCAGACGAATGCTGCAGGCACGCTCGATGGCATCCCGCACCCCTGCCCCCTCGTCGCGGAGCTGGTTGGCGAACTCGACGATGAGAATACCGTTCTTCGCCATGACCCCGACCAGCAGGACCAGTCCGATCTGGCTGTAGACGTTCAGGCTGGAACCCGTCAGCACGAGCGCGAAGACGGCGCAGGCGAGGCCGAGCGGGACCGTGGCCATGATGATCAGCGATGAGATGACGCTCTCGAACTGTGCCGCCAGCACGAGGAAGATGATGGCGATCGCAAAGCCGAAGGTCATCAGCATGCCGGAGGAGTTCTCGTCCAGCGTCGCCGCCTCCGCCATCGGCATCAGCCGCGCCCCTGGCGGCAGAAGCGGCTCGGCCATCTCTTCCACCGCCTCGACCGCGTCGCCGAGGGTGACGCCGTCCCGCAGGTTGCCGGAGAAGGAGACCGACGGCAACTGCTGCTCGCGGTTGAGTTCCGGCGCGACCGCACCCTCCTTGAGGGTGGCAATGGTAGACATCGGCACGATCTTTCCGTCGCCGGTCTTCAGGAAGATGTTTTCCAGATCCGTCGGATCGTCGATCGGGCGCGTGTTGGACGTCAGCTTGACGGGAAGCGCCTCGCCATCGACGAAGACGTCGACGACCGAACGTCCTTCAAGCAGCGACTGCATGGCGGCCGAAAGGCCGGTGATGTCGATGCCGAGGTCGGAAGCGCGCTCCCGGTCGATCGCAACGGAGAGCTGCGCCTGCGTCGGCTCGTTGGAAAGGCGCGGCGTGTCGAAGAGGCCGCTGTCCTCCATCTTGTAGACGAGCTGAAGGGCCGCCTGCGTGAGGCTTTCGTGGTCGCTGCCGACCATCGCCATCTGCAACCCGTTGCCCGCGCCGCGAATACGCAGGCTGTTCGCCTGCATTGCAAAGCCGCGCAGCGCCGGAACCTTCTGTGCCGCGGCATTGATATCCTGCACGATCTCGTCCTGGGTGCGCTCCCGCTCGTCCCATGGAGCCAGTGTCAGCACCATGAAGCCGCTGTTCGTGTTGCTGCCGAAGCCGGAGATGGAAAAGATGTTGGCGATCTCGCCGGACTCCAGGAGCGGCTGCAGGCCCTCCTCGACACGCTGCATGCGGTCGCGGGTGTAATCCAGGCTGACTCCTTCCGGCGCCGATAGCCGCATCATCACCATCGAGCGGTCTTCACGCGGCGTCAGCTCGCTGCGCACCAGACCGAAGGCGCCGTAGGCGGCGGCCGAAACCAGCAGCGACACGACGATCACCACGAGCGGCGCATCGAGGCAGCGGTGCAGGACCGCGGCATAGACGGCGGCAAACTTGCGGCCGAACCAGCCGAGCGGCCCGCTGTCGTGGTCCGCGATCGGCTTCGACAGCATGCGCGAGGCAAGCATGGGGCAGAGCGTCAGCGCCGTGATCGACGACAGCCCCACCGCAAAGGCCAGCACGAAACCGAACTCGCGGAAGAGGCCGCCCATCTGGCCCGGCAGGAATGAAAGCGGGATGAAGACGGCGGCAAGCGTCGCGGTGGTGGCGACCACGGCAAAGAACACCTGCTGCGTGCCGAGCACCGCGGCGGCGCGCGGCCCCATGCCCTCGGAGCGGCGTCGGACGATGTTCTCCAGCACGACGATGGCATCATCGACGACGAGGCCGGTGGCGAGCACGATGGCGAGCAGCGTGAGGATGTTGATCGAGAAGCCGACGAGGTAGATCGCCACCAGTGTGCCGATCAGCGCGACCGGCATGGTGAGCGCCGGTATCAGCGTCGCCCGCCAGTCCCGCAGGAAGAGGAAGATCACGGCAACGACGACCGTCGCCGACAGCGCCAGAGCGATTTCCACTTCGTGCAGCGCACCCTGGATGAAAACCGCGTCGTCGCTGGTGATGGCGATGCGGGTGCCTTCCGGCAGGTTCTGCGACAGTTCGGCGACGGCGGCCTTGATGCCGTCGGAAATGTTCAGCGTATTGGACTGGGCCTGACGGATGATGCCAAGCCCGACGCCCTGAACGCCGTTCGCGCGCAGCACCGTCGATCCGTCATCCGGCCCCAGCGTGACGGTCGCGACGTCGCGCAGCCGGACATTGTCCTGGATCAGGACGTTCTCGAACTCTTCCGGCGTCGTCAGGTTGGCGGTGGCGCGCACCACGATGTCCTGGGTGCGGCTTTCCAGCGACCCCGCCGGAACGTCGAGAGCCGCCGTCTCCAGCGCATCCGAGACGTCGCCGACCGTCAGTCCGCGCCCTGCAAGCGCCGCCTGGTTGATGTCGATGCGGAAAATCTTCTCCTGGTCACCATAGAGCTCGACGTCGGCCACGCCGTCCACGGCGGCCAGCCGGTCCGTCACCTCGTTGTCGACGAGAAGCGTCAGATCCTCCATGGAAAGATTGCTGGAGGTGACGGCAAGCCGCATGATCGCCTGGGAATCTGAATCGGCCTTGACGATCCGTGGTTCGTCGGCATCCTCCGGAAGCTGGTTGGTGATGCGCCCGAGCGCGTCGCGCACGTCGTTGGCGGCAACGGCGATGTCGGCGTCGTCGGAAAATTCGAGCGTCACCCGGCTGGAGCCGAACTGCGATTCCGAGGAGATCGACTTGATGCCGCTGACGCGGGCAACCGCACCTTCGATGATCTGCGTCAGTTCCTGGTCGATCGTCTGCGGCGCCGCGCCTTCATAGGTGGTACGAACGGTGACGACCGGCTGATCGACGTCCGGCAGTTCGCGGACCTCGACGCCGAAGAGCGCCGCAAGGCCGGCCACGACGAGAAGCGTGTTCAGGACGGCTGCGAGGATGGGACGGCGGACGAACAGCGCGGTGAAGCTCTGCCCCGGATCCTGCGCGGCCTTCTGGTCGTGGGTCGTCATTGGCTGGCCACCTCTGCATTCTCGGGAGCGCCCGCGATGCGGACGTCTGCACCTTCGCGAACGCGCTGCAGCCCTTCGATCACCACCTCATCGTCCGTCTTCAGATCGGAATCGACGAGCACCATGTCGGAATTGCGCTGGACGATCCGCACGCGCGCCTTCATCGACTTGCCGTCGCGCACCTGCCAGACAT
>DASUPM010000527.1:0-2867 GCA_036281095.1 Pseudorhizobium sp. | reverse complement strand
CCGATGCCGTCCGTGCACTCGTCAATTCGGATGCAGCCCTGGCCCAGAAGGTGATTTCCGAGGACATTATCCTCGATACCGCCGAGCGCGAGATCGGCGAGAAGGCGATCGTGACGATCGCACGGCGCCAGCCGATGGCCGCGGACCTGCGCGAGATCATCGGCACGCTGCGGATCGCGGCCGACCTGGAACGCGTGGGCGACCTCGGCAAGAATACCGCCAAGCGCGTGATCGCAGTGCAGGAGACGGGCATTCCTCGCAACCTGGCGCGCGGCCTGGAGCATCTGTCGGAACTTGCGCTCGTCCAGCTCAAGGACGTGCTCGACGTCTACGCCACGCGTTCGGCGGAGAAGGCCGAGGCCATCCGGCTGCGCGACGAGGAGATCGACGCGATCTACACCTCGCTTTTCCGCGAGCTGCTCACATACATGATGGAAGATCCGCGCAACATCACGAGCTGCACGCATCTTCTCTTCTGCGCCAAGAACATCGAGCGCATCGGCGACCACGCGACCAACATCGCCGAGACCATCTACTACATGGCGACCGGCTCGCAGCCGGAGGGCGAGCGCCCGAAGGACGACCGTTCCAACACGCTCAGCGCCCTCCTGAGCGACGAGTGACGGAGCAGCCGCATGCAGCCGAAGATCATCGTCGTTGAAGACGAAGAGGCGCTGAGCGTTCTTCTGCGCTACAACCTTGAGGCGGAAGGTTACCAGGTCGAGACTATCCTGAAGGGTGACGAAGCCGAAGTACGGCTTCAGGAACGCGTTCCGGACCTGCTGATCCTGGACTGGATGCTGCCGGGTGTCTCCGGCATCGAACTGTGCAGGCGTCTGCGTATGCGCAAGGAGACGGAGCGCCTGCCGATCATAATGCTGACGGCGCGGGGCGAGGAAAGCGAGCGTATCCGCGGGCTTTCCACGGGCGCCGACGATTACGTCGTCAAGCCGTTTTCGACGCCGGAACTGATGGCGCGGGTGAAGGCCATGCTGCGCCGCGCCCACCCGGAAGTGCTATCGACCCTGCTCCGTTGCGGAGATATCGAGCTCGACCGGGAAACGCACCGTGTGCACCGCAAGAGCCGCGAGGTGCGTCTGGGGCCGACGGAGTTCCGCCTCCTGGAGTTCCTGATGTCGTCGCCGGGCCGCGTATTCTCGCGTTCGCAACTGCTCGACGGGGTCTGGGGACACGATATCTATGTCGACGAGCGCACTGTCGATGTCCATGTCGGACGGCTGCGCAAGGCGCTCAACTTCTCCAATATGCAGGACGTCATCCGTACCGTTCGCGGCGCGGGCTATTCGATGGAAACCTGAGGCCGGCGAGCTTCGATACAACAATAAAAAAGCGGGCCGGAGCCCGCTTTTTGCTTTGGGTTCATGCGCGAAGCGCGGCGGCCTTGCGCCTTTCGGCAACCGGCTGATAGGCAAGCTTGGCGTGGTAGCCGCAATAGGGGGAGGCGTCCGAAGCGTCGACGCCGCAGAAGTGGAAATCGTCCTTCAGCGGATCGCCGACAGGCCATTTGCAGGTGCGTTCCGTCAGGTCGGTGAGGGAAAGCTTGCGCGAAATCGGAACGACCACGTTGCTGGCGGGTACATATTCAAGGTTCTGCAGCGCGTCGATTTCCGCCTCGTCCTTGAGGGCGGTGGCGCCGTGCGTGCGGGCAACGGTCCGGGTCGGTACGCGTGCCGGATAGTTGGCCGGGCGAGCCGGGGCGGCATTCCGCTTGGCGTTGCGTGCGGCCGCCGGCGTGCCGCCTGCCTTCGCGCGGCCCGGCAGGTTCAGCCGGTGGACCTTGCCGATTACTGCGTTCCGGCTCACGCCCCCGAGTTGTGCTGCGATCTGGCTGGCGCTCAGGCCTTCGGCCCACAGCCTCTTCAGTTTCTCAACGCGCTCGTCTGTCCAGTTCATGCCCGTTCTCCGCCTTTCGAACGTCTCGGCATGCAGAATCCTTCACCGTTGGCACGAATGACATTCCGTGCCAGCCACTATATCTAGGCTTTAGGTGACTAGTTCCGCCGCATGCAGTCTAGTTGTTGATGGGTAAATTACTGATCGGCAGACTCCGTGGCAAGAGTCGCGGGAATCGGCGGGAATCGATTTCGTGGTTTTCCCCAACTTGCTTCCGGCGAGAGTCATTTTTGTCACAGCCGCGATGGGCGCCGCGAACCCTGCATTTATTGACATGGTTGGGGGAAATGCGGATAGTGCCCGCGCCGCCCACCGGGCGGCATTTTGATTTGCCGTCCGCGCACCGGACGGGCTGCCATCGCCCAAGGAGTACGTCGCATGGCCGACACCGCCCTGTACGAGACCTACAACCGCGTTCCGTTGCGCTTCGAGCGCGGCGAAGGTGTATGGCTGACGACGGAAGGCGGCGACCGCTACCTGGATTTCGCTGCCGGCATTGCAGTGAACTCGCTCGGCCACGCGCATCCACACCTCGTCGAAGCGCTGAAGGAGCAGGCCGACAAGCTCTGGCACCTTTCCAATCTCTACGACATCCCCGGCCAGGAGCGTCTTGCCCGGCGGCTGACGGAGGCGACTTTCGCCGACAAGGTCTTCTTCACCAACTCCGGCGCCGAGGCGCTGGAATGCGCCATCAAGACTGCGCGGCGCTACCAGTATGCGAAGGGTCATCCCGAACGCTTCCACATCATAACCTTCGAAGGCGCCTTCCACGGGCGCACGCTTGCGACGATCGCCGCCGGCGGGCAGCCGAAGTATCTCGAAGGCTTCGGTCCCAAGGTGGAGGGCTTTGACCAGGTCCCGTTCGGAGACTTGGATGCCCTCAAGTCGGCGATCACCGATGCCACTGCCGCGATCCTGATCGAGCCGATCCAGGGCGAGGGCGGGTTCATCGT
>DASUPM010000526.1:0-9674 GCA_036281095.1 Pseudorhizobium sp. | reverse complement strand
AATGTGAGGCTTCTCGGTTGGATCGACAAGGATCAAGTATCAGCCCTGCTTAGCCGCTCTGATATAGGGTTGTTGCCATATGTCAGAAACGCGCCGCAGGGTCTTCCAAACAAGGTCTTCGAATACATGGCCTATGGCGTGTTCCAAATCGCAACCTTGGCCGGGGAGGCGAAGAGTTTATTGGAGGCAACCGGTACTGGCGTCTCCATTCCCTCGGCGACCGCGGGCACTCTTTCCGATGTGATCAAGCGGGCGGTCGGGCAAGACGTGGGCCATGATCAGCGTATCCGCCGGCAATCTGTGTTTGAGGAGCGGTTTGAGGCAGGTCACATCTATGGCGGTTTGATTGATCACATCGAGAAGGTGGTGGAATCCTGTTCCAATAGAACAACCCGGGGCAGGTGACACCGCTATTAAGAGGTGGCGCGGGTCTCGTTGACAATATTTTCAAGCGTCTCACCCTTCGCCATCCAGCCCAGCCTTGCACCAATCTTCGAACTGTCGATCTCCAGGGATTCCAACAATCCGTCAGCCATCGCGGATCGACCGGCTACCCTCAGGCCCCAGCCGAGCGTCTTCACCGGGAAGTTCACCAGGCGCGGTCTTCTGCTGAGGCCTGCGGCAATCGCGGCGACCACATCGGCGGTTGAAACTGGCTGCGGCTCGGCCACGACAAAAGTCTCGTTCGCTGCGGCCGGGTTGCTGACGCACTCGATAAGTGCCTCGGCCAGATTGGGCAGAGAGATCATGTTACGTCTGTTCCGGACCGAGGCAAACGGAAGTGGCCAACCGGATGCTACCAAGTCTACGAGCCTGCCAAAGTTACCCTTGGCGTTGCTGCCATACACGAGGGGCGGCCGGACGATCACGAATTCGAGGCTGGACGCATGGCAAAAATTGGACAGAGCGAGTTCGGCTTCATGTTTCGACCGGGCATAGACCGTTCGGGGATCTGGACTTGACGCCTCTGACAAACGTTCACCGGGGCGAGTGGTCTGCCCCAGCACCCCAATCGAACTGACGAAGACGATCCGCCGAACGCCGGCTGCTGCGGCCTGCTCAGCCAACCCGAGAGTTCCGTCTACATTGACTCGCCGGCATTCCCCGGGCGAAGGGCGCTCCGCTGTCCGATGAGCTATCCCTGCCAGGTGGACAACGGTCGAGATGCCGTCAAGCGCCAATGACCAATTTGTCTCTCCATTGATGTCGCCGACCGCCGCACCTCCGTTTATCGGCATTCGACTGGCAAGGCGAAAGGGCAGGGCCCGCAGGGAAAGGGCGGCAGCCAAACCGCTTCCGACGAATCCAGTCCCGCCCGTAACCAGGATCATGATTGGCCGATCGCCAGGGACGCCTCGGCCTCATGAACCTCTTCGCATTCGATCAACTCGAACAATGTTTTTTTTGCCAAAGCCTCATCCTCCGATGCGACTGCTTCATGCAGGGCGTGAAGCGCAACTCTGATATTTCCGGAAGCAATAGTCGTGGCATCGGCTCGCAATATCTTCGGGTGGACTGTCGGCATCGCGTTGCCGCGATTGTAGAAGAGCTCCTCAAACAGCTTCTCACCTGGCCTTTTGCCGATCACCTTGATGGGAATGCCGTTCCCCATGGTCGCTTCGGTGCGCACCTGGAAGCCGGCCAGCCGGATCATGTTTTCGACGAGATCACCGATGCGCACCGGCTCTCCCATATCCAGCAAAAAGACGTCGCCCCCTTCCGAGAGTGCACCTGCCTGGACGATGAGCTCGGCAGCTTCGGGGATCGACATGAAGTAACGTTTCATATCGGGGTCGGTGACCGTCACCGGGCCGCCTTTCGCGATCTGCTCCTTGAACCGAGGAATAACGGAACCATTCGAGCCGATGACGTTGCCGAAGCGGACGGCGCAGAAAGTCTGCGCTACGGAGTCTCGCCGCGCTTCCATCGCTTTCTGGCGCACGATCAGTTCTGCCCAACGCTTCGTTGCACCCATGACGTTGGTCGGACGAACTGCCTTGTCCGAAGAAATCAGCACAAAGCTTCTTACGCCCTCCTCGGCGGACAGTGTCGCGATCGTGGAGGTGCCAAAGACGTTGTTGCGGATGCCTTCCAGAACATTGGCTTCCACAAGCGGTACATGCTTGTGGGCTGCTGCATGATAAACGACCTCCACCTGATGTGTGCGCAATGCGCGCCTGACGGTGGCTTCGTCCGTGACCGATCCGAGGACGGCAACGATCTCACAGCCGCTGGTCTCCAGCAGTTCCTGCTCGATGCGGTAGAGGGAATACTCGCCAGCTTCGAACAGAACCAGCTTCTTCGGGTTCCATCGGACAATCAGCCGACAGAGTTCCGTCCCGATGGAGCCACCGGCACCCGTCACCATGATGATCTTGTCCGTCAGGGCTTGCTGAAGGAGATCGGCATCGGCGGGAACAAAAGAGCGACCGAGCAACTCGTCGATCTCGATTTCGCGGATCTGATTGACGATGTACTTCCCGTCGACTAGGTCGGAGATATCGGGCAGCGTCCGCACACGAATGTTGAGTCCGGTGACACGAGAGATGACGGCCTGTCGCATGTCGGCCGGAATGGCGGACATGCTGAGCACGATCTCCTGGATGCCGTAGCGCTCTATCAGGCGCGGAAGATCCTTCGGCGGGAATACGCGGTAGCCGCCCACGTCGCGCCAGTGATGGGCCGGATCGTCGTCGACCAAACCGACCACATAACGATCTCCTTGCCCCTTCAGGGCGCGGGCGAGCTGCAGGGCGGATGTGCCGGCGCCATAGATAAGGATGGGCACTTCATCCCGCCTCAGCCCGGAGCCTCTGTTCAACAACCACTTCGCCGCGAAGCGCATGCCGCCGATCAGCAAGGTTCCGAGCACAAAGTAGAGAAAGGGCACGGACCGGGGCACAATGCCTTGGCCCGCCATTTCCATGAGGAAGATGACAATCACCCAGGCTGCCGTCGCGATCATCATGGCCTTGAGAACCGTCCAGATCGCGGCCTCCGGCAGATAGCGGATCACGGAACGATAAAGACCTAGTCGAATGAAGACCGGAACAGCCACGATCGGGGCGCAGGCCGCGAGGAGCATTCGCTCCGACGTGACCGAGGGTGTCCAGTCCGCGAGCCGGATCGCGTAGCTTGCCCACAGGGCGATAACGAGACCGAACACGTCAAAGCCGATCATCAGAATGCGCTTCCATAGGCGCGGCAGGCGGATGAGGAAGTTTCTGAGGAAGCGCGTCACCCGGAGGTCCATCGTCTTGGCGGTCATGGCCGAGGTCTATGCGCTATTTCATGGCAAATTGATAGCTTTGGCAACGCGTCCGCTCTCCTAATGGCTGATACCAGAGGCACCTGTTACCTTCCAGACTGTTAGAACGAGTATACGCAGGTCGAAGAGGAAATTCTGCCTGCGGAGGTATTCCGCATCCAACCGGACTTTTTCAGGGATGGGAAGCTCGTCGCGACCATTGACTTGCGCCCATCCAGTCAGCCCCGGCCGCAGTGCGTCGATGCCCTCGGCGGTCCGAGCAGCAATCAGGTCGTGCTGGTTGAACAATGCCGGGCGAGGGCCCACCAGGCTCATGTCGCCCTTGAGGATCGACCAGAGCTGCGGCAACTCGTCGAGGCTGGATTTTCGCAGGAAACTGCCGATCGGGGTGAGGTGTCGTGTTGCATCCGTCAGCAGATGCGTGGCGACAACCGGTGCGTCTGTCCGCATCGTCCGGAATTTTGGCATCCAGAACAGCTCGTTGTTGCGGCCGACGCGCTCGGACCAGTACAGGGCAGGACCATCCGATGTGGCTTTCACCAGGACCGCGATCACCACCATCGGGACTCCCAGCAGGACCGCCGCCGTTGCTGCGACAGACAGGTCGAATGCGCGCTTAATGTCCATGTGATCGCCAGCCGTCCCCGATGCCTCGCCTCCGGCTCCCTTTAAGGCGAATTCTCGGCCGATGCCAGCCCCCGGTCCATGGCTCGGAGATCGGCAGCGCGGCGCTTGGGTGACGTGCTTGACCAGCCTTCTGCAGGGAGCCTCCTGCTCGTTTTGTACAGCGTTTCGACGCTGCTGAGGCGTCACGTTCCGCGGATTGGAAATGTGGGGGAGAGTGGATTTGGGTGAGCCGGGTACACCGCGCGGTACACCTTGAGGTATCGCTGTTCCTCGTTTTGTGCTAGCGACTTAGCCAAGGCCTTGAAATATCAGGTATCGCGTGGGCGAATGGGGGAGAGTCCCACCCTCTCCGCCATTCTGAACTGAAGTATCCTAGCCGAACAATGTGCGGAACGGCGACGATCGGGGCACAGGCGGTCAGAAGCATTCGCTCCGACGTGACCTAGGGTGGCCCGAGGCGGATTGCATAGCTCCCCACAGGCAATAACAAGACCGAACACGTCGAAGCCGGTCCCGGCTACCGCGTAAAAGACCGGACTTCTTCCCGACAAGGGCGTCAAAGTGGTCTCTCTCGTCAAAGAATGCAGCAATATCGCCAACTAAATCGCTCACTCACCCACGGGCGATTGCGTGGAAGAAACTGCCGCTTACATGTTCACGCCGACCGCCCGAGGGTCCGATCGCGTTGCCCAGGCCGTCGGCGATCGTGGAGAGCGGGTCGTCCCGGCCGGGCTCGATGATGCGGGCATAGTGAAATTCGTGGCCGCGAATGATCTGGCCTCTTCGGCCAAGAGGGCTGTCGGCAAGGAGGGTGGCCTGGCGATAGCCGAGATTCATTTTGCGCTTCGCAAAGCTCGTCCGGTGGGAGAGGAGACCGGTCATAGGATGGGTCACTCCTTCGGCATCCTCCAAGGTTTCCCCCAGAACCATGAAGCCGCCGCACTCGCCATGAACCGGTTTCTTAGCGGCAAAGCGATGCAGGCCGGTCCGAAAGCCTTCCGCCTTCGATAGCACGCCCGCATACAGTTCGGGATAGCCTCCCGGCAGCCAGCAGACATCGCAATCCGGGGGCGGTGCTTCGTCCGCCAGGGGAGAGAATGGCACAAGCTCTGCGCCGGCGGTCCGCCAGTGGTGTGCGAGGTGGGGGTAAACGAAGGTAAAGGCCGCATCCTGCGCAATCGCAATCCGTTGGCCCGGGGGAGCGACCGCGTGCGCGGGCGAACCCTCTGGAATGTCCAGAGGCGAGGCGGCCTCAAAGATCGCTTCCAGGTTCAGGGAGGCTTCCATGGCATCGGCCAGCCGATCGATATGGGCGTTCAATGCGGGATTTTCACTTGCCTGGACCAGCCCCAGATGCCGCTCGGGCAGAACCAGCGTAGCGTCGCGAAGAACCGTGCCGAAGACCGTCAGTCCCAGTGCCTCGATGGCATCGGTGCACAGGGTGCGGTGGCGTTCGCTGCCGGCCCGGTTGAGTATGCAGCCGGCGAGCTTCACCTGCGGGTCATAGTGGGCGAAGCCGTAGGCGATCGCCGCTGCGGTCTGCGACTGGCCGGATACATCAAGAACCAGCAGCGTGGGGATGCCGAACAGCCGTGCCAGGTCGGACGCCGCGCCCGACCTGTTCGGTTCGCCGCGGATGCCGTCGAACAGGCCCATGGCGCTTTCGATGATCAGCAGTTCGGCGTCGGCGGCCTGTTCTCTCGCAAGGTGGCGCAGCAGCGCCGGGTCCATTGCCCAGCTATCCAGATTGAGGCCGGGAAAGCCTGTCGCCGCCTCGTGGAAGCCGGGGTCGATATAATCCGGGCCGGTTTTTACGCCGCGCACCCGGACGCCCCGGCGTGCAAATGCCCGGAGGAGACCTATCGATATGCTGGTCTTGCCTGATCCCGATCGCGGTGCTCCAATGATGATTGCGCGGGGGATCACTTGGGCTGCTCCGATGTCAGGTTGGCGCGCATCGAAACGATGTTCCCTATCACGATCAAAGCCGGGGCGGCGAAATTCTGCCGTTCGGCCTCCGATTCGACTGTGGCCAGGGTTGCTGTCAGGAGGCGCTCGTCCGCGGTGGTCGCGGACATCAGAACCGCCGTGGGCGTGTCGGGGGAAAGGCCTCCCTCAATCAATAGGCGGCTGATTTCGCCGATCATCTTCAGGCCCATGTAGACGATGATCGGTTCGCCCAGCCGCGCAAGCGCCCGCCAATCGACGTCGTCTTCCGTGCCGGCGGCATGACCGGTGGCGAGGGTGATCGAGCGGCTGATGCCGCGCATCGTGGCCGGAATATGCGCGGATGCCAAGGCCGCCAGCGCGGATGTCATTCCCGGCAGGATGCGGTACGGAATGCCGGCCCCGTGCAAGGCTTCGGCCTCTTCTCCGCCGCGCCCGAAGATGAAGGGGTCGCCACCTTTCAGCCGAAGAACCTTTCGGCCTGCCTGCGCCAGTGCGATCAAGGATGCGGTGATGTTTTCCTGGGTCTCGGACGGCTTGCCGCCGCGTTTCCCGGCAAATCTCAGATCTGCCGAGCTGGGCGCCAAATTGAGCACCTCGGCGGAGACCAGAGCATCATAGACGATGGTATCCGCCTTGCTCAGCGCATCGGCCACTTCAAGCGTGAGGTAGCGAGGATGGCCGGGTCCTGCGCCTGCAAGCCAGACATGACCCGGTTCAAAACGCGGGCCGGCGGCGGAAACGGCGTCGATGGCGTCGATCAAATGCATGCGGGAACCTTTTGCCGATGACTGCGACCGGCGGCAGGGATATAGAAACTCCCATGGAAACTGAAGGCAATAAGCTCCGACGCGGCTGGACGACGGGCACCTGTGCCGCAGCCGCCAGCAAGGCTGCCTGCGAGGCGCTGCTGCGGGGGCAGTTTCCGGCGATGGTCGAGGTACCTTTGCCGGGCGGGCAACGGCCGTCGTTCGCGCTTGCGCAGGAGGAAATCGGCAGCGGTTTTGCCCGGGCGGGAGTTGTCAAGGACGCCGGTGACGATCCGGACGTCACTCACGGCGCGTTGATCCTGAGCACGGTCCGGAAAGGCGAAAAAGGCTCCGGCATCACGTTTCGCGCCGGACGCGGGGTCGGCGTCGTGACACGTCCCGGGCTGCCATTGCCGCCGGGAGAGCCATCGATCAACCCCGTCCCGAGAAAGATGATCGCGGAAGCCCTTGCCGAGGTGGCAGGTCCCGATGCGGATTTCGAAGTGGAGATTTCCGTCGCCGATGGCGAAACGCTCGCGCAGAAGACGCTCAATCCTCGGCTCGGCATCCTCGGCGGCATCTCGATTCTCGGTACGACCGGGATCGTCATTCCGTTTTCCTGCTCCGCATGGATCCATTCGATCTGGCGCGGGATAGATGTCGCGCGCGCCGCAGGGCTTACTCATGTCGCCGGCTCGACCGGCAATGCGTCCGAGAAAGCGGTGGCTGCATTCCATCAACTGGACGAGATCGCGCTGATCGATATGGGCGACTTTGTGGGCGGGATGCTGAAGTACCTGCGCACCCATCCCGTTTCCCGTGTCACGATTGCCGGTGGCGTAGCCAAGATGACCAAGCTGGCGCAGGGTATGCTGGATGTTCACTCCAAACGCGGTCCCCCAGATCTTGAAGCCCTTGCCGGCATAGCCCTCGATAGCGGCGCGCCACAGAGCCTGGCGGAGCGCATCGTTCTCGCCAATACGGTTGCCGAAGCCTTCGATATCGCGGACGAAGCGAATATCCGGATCGGCGACAGCGTCGCCTCGCGGGCCTGGCACACTGCTGCCAAGGCACTGAACAGCCCGGACATCTCGCTGGAGATCCTGGTGTTCGATCGCAACGGCGGTCTGAGAGGACGCGCCCCATTCAAGCCCAGCAGTCATTCCGGCGCCTCGCCCGCCTGAGACCAACCCGGGCGGAAGCGCCGGACGTAATCGGCATTGTACAGCCGGCTTTCGGTGAAATCCGTTGCGCCGAGGCTCGGCCCGACGAGGATCAGGGCCGTGCGTTCCACCGGTTCTGCGGCCAGCGCGCTTTCGATCCCGGACAATGTTCCGCGAATAATGCGCTCTTCGGGCCAGGACGCCTTCACGACGACGGCGACGGGGCAGTCGCCGCCATAAAGGGGCAGCAGTTCCGCGACAACGCGGTCGATTGCATGTATGGCGAGGTGGATCGCCAGGGTTGCGCCCGTAGCGGCGAACTGGGTAAGCGTCTCTCTCTCCGGCATTTTCGATGCGCGGCCGGAGACGCGGGTGAGCACGAGGCTCTGCGCTACCTCGGGTATCGTCAGTTCCCGTTTGAGTGCCGCGGCGGCGGCGGCAAAGGATGGTACGCCCGGCGTCAGCGTATAATCGATGCCGTGCCGCTCGAGGCGGCGGATCTGTTCGGCAACGGCGCTCCAGACGGACAAATCCCCGGAATGCAGTCGCGCAACGTCCTTGCCCTCCTGGTGGGCCTTCAAATACTCCGCCTCGATCTCGTCGAGGGAGAGTGATCCCGTATCGATGATTCGTGTGCCTGGCGTGCAGTACTCCAGTATCTCCCGCGGCATGATGGAGCCGGCATAGAGACAAACGGGGGCGCGAGCCAGGATGTCCCGCCCGCGGACGGTGATCAGATCGGCAGCTCCCGGTCCGGCCCCAATGAAATGCACCGTCATGGCGACTGCTCCGGTCGCGCGAGTGCGCAGGTGGCGCCTTCGGCAATGACGCGCGCGACGAGGAGCGCGGACCTCTCGCCCGCCACGGCGAGTGCCGCGGCTTCCGAAAGGCTCGGCGAGACGGTCTTGGCGAGGCTATGGCGGGAGACGGTTCGAGTTCTCGATTCCGCGGCCCTGAGATCGTCGTCACCGACAATATGCAGCGGGAGGTTGAGACGGGCGGCGAGCTCCAGAATGCCAGGCTCGTCTTCCTTGATGACCCCGGTCGCAAGCGATGTCACGCTGGTCAGCGCGATCCCGGCCTGTCGGCACGCGGCATTCAAAGCCGCCTCCACCCCGTCCGCCGGAGTGCCGCGGCGGCACCCCACACCTGCAACGATCATTTCGCTACCTCATCCTTACGCCAAATCCACTGGGTGACCGGCATTGCCGCTCTCCAGCCCATCATCGTCCCGACCGGTTCTGCCCGGCTGACCTGAAGGCGGAGAAGGTGACCGCCGAGGCGGGCGTGGGCAGACAGCAGAACCGTCTCCATTTCCAGCGTCACCGCATTCGCCACAAGCCGCCCCCCGGGCTTCAGCCGTTCCGCCGCCAGTTCCAGGACACCGGGATCGCTGCCGCCACCGCCGATGAAGATGGCGTCGGGTGTCGGGAGAGGTGACAAGGCCGCAGGGGCGGCTCCCTCGACGACCTCCAAACCCGGAACTCCGAACGCACAGGCGTTTCTTCGGACGCGACCGGCCCGAACCGGGTCGTACTCGATAGCGATCGCCTTCATCGACGGATGTCCCAGCATCCATTCGATCCCTATGGAGCCTGATCCGGCGCCGATGTCCCAAAGCAGTTCTCCACGCCGCGGAGCGAGGGCCGATAGCGTCACCGCACGAATTTCCCGCTTGGTGATCTGGCCGTCATGCTCGAACAGGCCGTCATCCCGTCCGCTCGCCAGCGGCAGGATCCGCGCCTGCTGATCTGCAACGACTTCTATCGCCACGACATTGAGATCATCGACATCCTCGACACTGAAAGCCGATGCTTCGGTCCAGCGGATGCGTTCGGTTTCTCCGCCGATGGATTCGAGCACGGCCATCCGCGAGGCGCCGAAGCCGGTTTGCGAAAGAAGCTGGGCGATCGTGGCCGG
>DASUPM010000525.1:0-5342 GCA_036281095.1 Pseudorhizobium sp. | reverse complement strand
GGTGTTCGTCTCGGTCGCCAGCGAGGCGGTGAAAATGCGCATTTAGCCTTATCCGAATACACTCCGGCCTCCGGGCCACCGCTCTCGAGGCTCGCTACCGTCGCCATGTTGTCTTGCTGGCCAAATTCCGATGCCGACTTGCTTTAATGGCCATCTTTTCGGCACTAGCTGCAGCATTTCGGAATTGGATTTCCTGTCTTCCCTAGTTCGCCCGCTCACCGTGTCGGTGTAATTTATTTTCTTCATAATGCGTCAAAATAGCTGCAAGTCAATGTCTCTTCTGTCTACCTCCCCGGTTCCTGTAATAAATTTTCTGAATCGCCGAAATCCATGGGAATTTTCATGGAGTGATACCCCCCTGAAAATTGTTCTCTGGGAGGCGAGGCACGCATTTCTGTTTGGAATCAGAAATTTCGAACAGGAAAGCTTGCGGCATGAGCGATTAGGAAGCCGCTTGACATGAAAAAGCGCGCCTGCCGGAGGCGCGCCATTTTCATCGGCCATTCAAAAACTGGAGGCGGGGATGTTGCCCCCGGTCGGGTGCGGCAAAAAAAGAATGAGGGCGCGCGTTACCAGACTGTTCCGCGCGCATCCACTTTCTCGACCCGCGTGACGCTACCATTGCGATGAAAGACCATCCGGTCGAAGAGATTGGTGACGACGCAGGTGTGGTTCGGCACCACCTTCACCATGGCGCCGATCTGCGGGAAGGGCTTCGTGCACTCCGAAAGATCGACCACCGCATGTTCCTCCGACAGCGATATGATGCGCGCACCATCGAAGCCGTCGAGGGCGCCATAATCGGTGAACCCAAGCAGGTCGGAGGTCAGGGCCTTCGAGCCGCAATCCAGCACGGCCCGATCCGCTGCCGGACGTGAGACGACCGTCGCAAGGACGTGCATGGCGAGATCATCCGCGGTGCAATGGCCGGCGCGGACCATGCTGCGGTCATTATAGACATAGGTGCCGGCCCGATGTTCGGTGGCGGACGGGACGAGATGGGCGGCAAAGAGATCCGGTGAGCCGCCGCTGGAGCGGACGGGGCAGTCGATTCCCTTCTGCGACAGGAGCGCCATGGTGCGGGAGAGAAAAGCCTCGACCTCAACCGCGCCGCCGACGGCCGGATAGGTCATGATGCCGCCGAAACGCAGGCCGGGCGCCGCTGCGATCTTTTCGGCAAGCGCGACCGCCGCCTCCGGCGTCTGGACGCCGCAGCGCCTGGCGCCCGTATCGCATTCGATCAGGACCGTCAGCGGACGACCGGCATCGAAGGTCGAGGCGAGGCCGGCAACCGTGACCTCGCTGTCGCCGACGACTGCAAGCTTCGCAATTCTTGCGTTGAGTGCCTTCAGTCGTGCGAGCTTGGCCGGCCCGAGAATATTGTAGGTAATGAGGATATCGTCGAAGCCGGCATCGGCAAAAACTTCCGCTTCCGTCACCTTCTGGCAGTTGAGGCCGACCGCGCCGGCGTCAACCTGCTGGCGCGCGACAGCGGCGATCTTGTGGGTCTTGATATGAGGCCGGAATGCCTTGCCATGCTGGTCGCAATAGGCCTGAGCGCGGGCGATATTAGCAGCCAGGCGGTCCTCATCGATAACCGGCATGGGGGTTGCAATCTGGTCGAGCGGCGTGCCGGCTTCGGGCCATGGGTAGCTCATGATGGGACCTCGTTGGGAAAGATGCGCCGACTGATGAAGCATGTCGTGGCGCGGAAGGATTGCTTATATTTTCGCGAGAGGGGCAAGTTTCGTTGATGCCTGTCTCCATTATGGTATCAAAATGTCAGTCAGTGAAATTCATTTTCACAAGGGTCTGCATTTTCTGCTGAAGCCGATGCAAGGAAGAGATTGAATGGACCTGTTTCACGCCCTTTCCGACGAGGACGGCCGGCTTTCGGGCCTGGAGGCCAAGCTTGCGCAATTCGCGCTGGAGAACGTGGATTTCGTCGTCAACTCATCGATCGTGGAGTTGGCTGAACGGGCGGGGGTTTCGCCGCCGACGGTCACCCGTTTCTGCCGTCGGTTGGGCTGCCAGGGCTATTCCGACTTCAAGGTGCAGCTCGCCAAGCTGGCCTATGTCGGCCTGCGCTACCTCAAACCGGAGGCGCCGACGGCGACCGCCGAGGAGGTGGCGCACGATATCGTCTCGAAGGCGCAGAACGCGCTTTTCGAACTGCATCGCCAGCTCGACCTCGGCGCCATCGAAAAGGCGGCGCAGGTCCTGCGGGCCGCCGATTTCATCCAGGCCTTCGGCGCCAGCGGCAACTCGGCGATGATCGTCAACGAGTTGCACAATCGCCTCTTCCGTCTCGGCTGCCGCATCAACGCCTCCAACGATCACGGCATGAACCTGATGATCTCGGCGGCGGCGCAACCCGGAACGGTGGTGTTCGGATCGTCGTTCACCGGCCGGGACATGGGCCTCGTCCATTGCCTGGAGCTTCTGCGGCAGGACGCCATTCCGACTATCGTGATGACCCAGGCCGGCTCGCCGGTCGCCATGGCCGCGGACCTGGTGATCGCGATCGAGATGCCGGAGGGGAAGAACATATTCCGGCCGACATCCACCCGCTACGCCTATCTGGCTGCGATCGACATCCTGGCCAACATGGTTGCCTATGCCGATCGCAACAAGGCACTCAAATCGCTACGCAGCATCAAGGAGGAACTTGTGCGCAACCGCGATGGCGACGACCGCCAGCTCCTCGGCGATTGACGAACGGTGTTCGAAGCCCGTTCGGATGGAACCACGTTGCTGAACCGGATCGCGGACCGTGCGAGAAGTCTCAGATGACTTCCCGGACAATGTGGTTGAGGACGAGCCGAGCGACGCTCAGACCCGTGCCCATCGAGGTTTTCGGATTGGCCGGCGATGGCTTTCCGGCGATCTCGATGAAGAAATCGGCCGAAGCGGATTTGACTTCGATAGTGTGAGTGTTTCCTCCGGCGGCCGGATCGGCAATCAGCCGCACCCTCGTGGCATCGAAGCCTATACCTGCAAGCGCGACCGTGGCCGCTACGTTGGCGTTCTTCGGGTAGCTTCTTGCGGCCGTCCTGGCGTCGCCTTCGAAAAACGCCGTTGCTTCCTTGAGGGCCGCCAGATCAATTCTTGCTGCAGCCGGAGTTCCGGTCCAGGCCGATGGAGGCTTTCGGCTGGTATAAAGCACGTCGGATATGCCGCCGAGCCGGGCTGCCGCCAGAAGGTCGATGGCGCCTATTGCGCCTGCCGGCAGATGCAGTCTCGAGCCTCCCTGCGCCGCAGCCTGCAGCAACCCTTCATGTAGTGCGCTGTCGCTCAACGCCCCTACCGAGCAGACGATCAGGGCGACGCCGCCGGCAAGAATCTGCGGGCCATAGGCTGCGACTGCCTCGTGGCCTGCCGCCTCGACGGCGATCTCCGGCGCCGCGTCTAGAAGAGCCTCGACCGTGTGCACGAGACGGCAGCGTTCGAGGAACATGCCGTTGGCCGTTTCGGCAAAAAAGGTTTTCGCTCTTTCCGCAGACGTTTCCCGGCAAAGGCAGACAACCTGGGAAATCTCGCAAGCAGATCCGCTCTCTCCCAGTGCGCCGAGCATTTGCCCGACTATCGCGCCGTAGCCGATAACTGCCAGTTTCATTGAACTATCCCTGCTGACCCACCAGTAGCACTTGCGGCGACAGTAGTCGCCGATGCGGCGGGTCAAAGCAATTCACAATGAGCATATAGATCGAGGCCCAAGAGCGCCACTTTCAACCGAATCTGGATTGATGGGAGCTGGGTCGGAAACTGCGACAAGGCGCAAATTGATCGGCAGTTGACGAGGAAATGAACTGGTGCTTTACTGGTCATACCACTAGGAGCCACCAGTGAATTCGGTCGTTGCAGAAGAATCCTCGGACGTAGCAGGCACGGAAAAGGTGCTCGCCTTCTTTCGCGAGCAGTTGCTCTCCGGCACGCTGAAGGTGGGAGATCGGCTACTTGGGGAGCGTGAACTATCGCTCGCGCTGGGCGTGTCCCGGCCCGTTTTGCGCGAAGCGCTGCGATCGCTGGCAAATCTGGGCTTTCTGGATATCCGCCATGGCAAAGGCGCGTTTGTCCGCAAGGCGGACATGGCCGTTCTCGGGGATTTCCTTACTTTCAGCCTCGCCCAGCAGCCGGACATGATGGACGACATCATGCAGGCTCGAATTGCGATCGAGTGCCAGGCCATCCGGCTCGCCTGCGTGAGGGCGACTGATGGCGACCTTTCGCGGATCGGCGGCCTGCTTACCCGCCTGATGGAGACGCTGAACAATACTGAAGACGGAGGCGCGGCGGATTTTGCATTCCATCTTGCTCTGGTGGAAGCCAGCCGCAGCCCTGCACTGATCACGATCTATCATTCGATAGCGACGCTTCTCAAGCGCAGTCACGTGCAGCGCCGCGTGGAAACCAGCGAGACCGCTGGAATTCGCGACTACCTCGTCGAGGCCCACCGGGAGGTCTACCTGTCGGTGCTCGCCCGTGACCCCGACGATGCGGAGCATAAGCTTCGACAACATTTTGCCATTGGCGATGAACTACGGCGGAAAAGCTACATCGCGGCGTTCGCAAGAAAGGATCTGCTCAAGGAGGATTGACGCAGATCGGTTTCGACAAAGGGAGGAGAAGGAAAATGTTGAATATCTCTATCAAGGGGGCCGTCGCCGCCCTCGCCATGAGCGCTGCGCTCGCGGCCACCCCATCGGTCGCTGTCGAGTTGCGGTATGCACATGTCGGTGCAGAGGGCGACATCCAAACCGTATACGCGGCTCAGGCGGCCGAAGGCATAAAAACGGCCACCAAGGACGAGGTGACCGTTACGGTCTATCCCGCGAGCCAGCTTGGCGGCGTCGCCGAAATGGTCGATGGTGTTCGCATGGGATCGATTTCCATGGGGCATCACGACTTCGCTTCGCTTGCCCGGCTGGTGCCGGAAGTCGCCGTCTTCAACGCGCCCTTCATCTACCGCGACGGAGCGCATGCGCTGGCCGCCACGGACCCCGACGCCTCGCCGGCACTCCAGGCCATCAACGAAAAGCTGGTTGCCCAGGGCGTTCGCATCATCGGCCGCATATATCGCGGCGACCGGCATATCTCGTCCAATTTTCCGGTGAAGACGCCGGAAGATCTCGCCGGCAAGCCGTTCCGTGCGGTGCCGCTCGAGCTTTGGGTTTCGATGGTCAAGGGCTTCGGCGCCATCCCCACGCCGGTCGAAGTCGCGGAATTGCCCACCGCCCTGATGACCGGCGTGGTCGTCGGGCAGGAGAATCCGTTGACGATGATCGCGTCGAACAATCTGAACGAAGTCCAGTCGCACCTGTCCATGACCGGCCACATGCGCG
>DASUPM010000524.1:0-3137 GCA_036281095.1 Pseudorhizobium sp. | reverse complement strand
CCTCGCGCCGCGTGCCCGACTGCGTGATGTCGATCGAGGGCCAGACGCGTCGGTCGGCGAGCTTGCGATCGAGCACCAGCTCCATGTTGCCGGTCCCCTTGAACTCCTGGAAGATCGCGTCGTCCATCCGGCTGCCCGTGTCGATCAGCGCCGTGGCGATGATGGTCAGCGAACCGCCTTCCTCGATATTGCGCGCAGCGCCGAAGAAGCGCTTCGGGCGTTGCAGGGCGTTGGCGTCGACACCGCCCGTCAGCACCTTACCCGAAGACGGAACCACCGTGTTGTAGGCGCGGCCCAGGCGGGTTATCGAATCGAGCAGAATGACGACGTCCCGGCCGTGTTCCACCAAACGCTTCGCCTTTTCGATCACCATCTCGGCGACCTGCACGTGGCGCACGGCCGGCTCGTCGAAGGTGGAAGAAACCACTTCTCCGCGGACGGATCGCTGCATGTCCGTCACTTCTTCAGGACGCTCATCGATCAGCAGGACGATGAGGTAACATTCCGGATGGTTGGCAGTGATCGAATGGGCGATGTTCTGCAGGAGAACGGTCTTACCAGTACGTGGCGGCGCGACGATGAGCCCACGCTGGCCTTTGCCGAGCGGCGCGACGAGGTCGATGACGCGTGCCGACAGATCCTTGGAGGTGGGAACGTCCAACTCCATCTTGAACCGCTCGTTCGGATAAAGCGGCGTCAAGTTGTCGAAATGCACCTTGTGGCGGATCTTCTCCGGGTCATCGAAATTGATCGTATTGACCTTCAGGAGCGCAAAATAACGTTCACCTTCCTTTGGTCCGCGGATCGGCCCCTCGACGGTATCGCCGGTCTTCAGTGAGAAGCGGCGGATCTGCGAAGGGGAAATGTAGATGTCATCCGGACCCGGAAGATAGTTTGCATTTGCGGAACGCAGGAAACCGAAACCGTCCTGCAACACCTCCACCACGCCTTCGCCGATGATTTCCACATCCTGGCTCGCCAGCACTTTCAGAATGGCGAACATCAGCTCCTGCTTGCGCATCGTGCTGGCGTTCTCCACCTCCAGTGATTCGGCAAATGTCAGCAAATCGGTAGGGGATTTGCTTTTGAGTTCTTGAAGCTTCATTTCAGCCATGAAGGGGACCGTATTAGAGGTAGAGGGGAAAAGGGCGTGCTGGTGAAACGCTCGGCCGCAGAAGTTTTCGGCGAGTATGAGTGATTACACGCATGCCACGAGATGAGATGGCGCAAAAATAGCGAGTCCTGATGCCACCCGCAAGAGGCTGTTGCGCAATTCTTCGCCGAGATTGCGGCAGTCAGAACGGTTTAACGATGACGAGGATGACGATGGCGATCATCAGCACCGTCGGCACCTCGTTCATCAACCGCCAATAACGGGGCGGCTTGCGCGGTTCGTCAGCGGCGAATGCGCGAACCGCGCGGCTGAAAAGGACATGCACGATCGTCAGCAGGACAACCAGGGCGATCTTTGCATGCAGCCATCCGGCTTGGAAGCGGAAGAGATCCCAGGCGAGGTAGAGCCCGAGTACCCAGGTGATCATCATTGCCGGGTTCATGATCACCTTCAGCAGCCGCTGCTCCATGATCTTGAACGTTTCCGACTGGTCGGAGCCGGGGGGTGCATCGCTGTGGTAGATGAAGAGCCGCGGCATATAGAGCAGGCCGGCCATCCAGGAGATCACCGCCACCACGTGCAGCGCCTTGACCCAGAGCTGGAAACTGTCCGGCTGCGCCAGGTAAAGCGCTACAATGATCGCTCCGAAGATCGCAAGTGCGATAGTGGCCCGCTTGCCTGCGCGCCTGCCCGCACTTACAGAAACCTGCTTCTCCACCTCACCCATCCGAGAAGCCCCGAACCCGCCGCACGAGATCGCTGACATGCTCTGGATCGGCTTCCGGCGTAATCCCGTGGCCGAGATTGAAGATCAGCGGGCCATTTCCGAGAGCGTCGAGAATGGCATCGATGCCCTCTTCGAGCGCTCGTCCACCAGCCACCACTCGCATGGGATCAAGGTTTCCCTGAACCGGCCCGTCCTTCTGCAATTCCGCTGCAAACGAAAGCGGGACCGTCCAGTCAAGGCCGATCGCATTGGCGTCTGTCTGCTGTCTGTAGGTTCTGAGGTTCATGCCGGCACCCTTGGCAAAGGCGATTACCTTCGCACCGGGACGCTCGGACCGCACCCGCCGGATGATCCGTGCCACGGGTTCCACCGCATACCGCCGGAATTCGTCCTCGCCCAGAACACCCGCCCACGAATCGAAGATCTGCACAGCGTCGGCGCCAGCGTCGATCTGCCCGATGAGATATTCCGCGGAAATATCGGCAAGAACGGTCAGAAGCCGCTCGAAGGCTGCGGGATGGCGATAGGCGAACAGTCGAGCCGGCGCCTGATCGGGCGTGCCTTGGCCGGCGATCATATAGGTAGCGACGGTCCATGGCGCGCCACAGAAGCCCAGAAGCGAAGTCTCAGCCGGCAATTCCTGGCGCAGGCGGCGGACCGTTTCCATTACCGGCTGGAGGTGATCCAGTACGCCATCCATTTCGAGCCGGTCGATGTCCGCCGGATCGATAGGATCCATCCGCGGCCCTTCGCCCTGCACGAAACGGACGTTCCGCTTCAGCGCATCGGGTATGACCAGGATGTCGGAAAACAGGATTGCCGCATCGAATCCGTAGCGCCGAATCGGCTGGAGTGTGACCTCCACCGCATGCTTCGGAGAATAGCACAGGTCGAGAAAGCTCCCAGCCTCCGCACGAGTCTCTCGATATTCCGGCAGATAGCGACCAGCCTGTCTCATGAGCCAGATCGGAGGTGGGGCTATGGTCCGCCCTTCGAGCACAGAGACGATCTTCCGGATTGGGCCGCTCAAGGTTTCCCTCCAAAATAGGAAATCATTTTTAAAGGCTTTCTATTTCTTAGAGTCGGTGGGTATCAAGGATTAAACGTCTTCCACCGAAAGCGGAGCCGCCGGCCGTGAATCCCGACTAGGCGTTCTGTGATAACAGTTGGACATTCGCCGTTTGGGGGGAAACCTGGAATCAGGATTTCATTTCAGGTAGTTGAGAGTAGGCCGCGGCTAAGGCTTGTTGTGGATAACCTAAGAACGGATCTGTACTGCAATGCTGTTGTCCGCGT
>DASUPM010000523.1:0-2992 GCA_036281095.1 Pseudorhizobium sp. | reverse complement strand
CGCCGCCACCCGCGCCCAGGTGCGCCGCCAGGTCGCGGCCGGCAACAACATCATGTGCGCGGGCACCAATGGCGACTTCACGGCGCTGACGCACGAGGAAAAGATCCGCCTCCTGGAAAACGTCGTCGACGAAGTGAACGGCCGCGTCAAGGTGATCGTCAACGCGGGCATGCCGGCGACCTTCGAGACCATCCAGCTTGCACAGGCCTTCGACAAGATCGGGGTCGACGGGATCGCGGTCATCACACCCTTCTTCATCGCCTGCACCCAGGATGGCCTCATCCGCCACTTCTCCACGGTCGCAGATGCGGTGAAGACGCCGGTCTACCTCTACGACATCCCTGCCCGCACCCAGAACCACATCGAACCCGAGACGGCGCGCAAGCTTGCGGGCCACGGCAACATCGCCGGCATCAAGGATTCCGGCGGGGCACAGGAGACGCTCGAAGCCTATCTCCAGGTCTCGCGGGACGTTCCGGGCTTCGAGGTCTATTCGGGACCGGACCACCTCGTACTCTGGTCCCTGCAGAACGGCGCGGCCGGCTGCATCTCCGGCCTCGGCAATGCACTGCCTGAGGTGCTCGCGGGGATCCTGAAAGGCTTCAATTCCGGCGACATCGCCGAGGCGGAACGCCAGCAGGCGATCTACACCGCCTTCCGCACCGACCTTTACGCGCTGGGCTTCCCGCCGGCCCTCGTCAAGCGCTCGCTCTACCTGCAGGATCCCTCCGTCGGCGCCTCCCGGCAACCGGCCCTGCTGCCGAACGACGAGCAGGACGCGAAGATCCGCGACATCCTCAAGAAATATAACGTGGCCTGAACGAATGACCGTCCTTCTTACGACCTCGCCCGGCTTCGGCCGTCACGGACGCGTGCCTGCAAGGCTGGAGGAGCTCGGCTGGACGCTGGTCCGCTGCGTCGATACCAGCCTTCCCGACGGCGGCTCCTCCCTGCATCTTGCCGAGGCCGATTACCTCGTCGTCGGACTGGTCCCCGTGACGGAGGAAACGCTTGCCCAGGCACCGAAGCTCAAGGGCATCCTCAAGCACGGCGTCGGCATCGACAATATCGATATCCCCGCCTGCACGAAGCACGGCATTCCGGTCGCCAATACGCCTGGCGCCAATGCGGAAGCGGTGGCCGAGCTTGCGATCGGAATGATGTTCGCGATGGCGCGCGATATTCCGCAGCGGCATGCCAGCGTGGTCGCTGGCGGCTGGGAACGGAAGATCGGCTCGCAGATCGGCGGCAAGGTCCTCGGCATCCTTGGACTGGGGAATATCGGCCGGAAACTCGGATTGAAGGCGCGCGCGCTCGGCATGTCCGTGCTTGCCAGCGACCCCTATGCCGACAAGGCATTCGCGGCGGAGCACGACATCGGGCTCGTGAGCTTCGATGAACTGCTGGAACGCTCCGACTATCTTTCCCTCCATATCTTCGGTGGCAAGGACAATGCGGCCCTGATCAACGCAGAGAGCATCGCCCGCATGAAGAAGGGCGCGCGTCTCCTGAATCTTGCCCGCGGAGAAGTCGTCGATCTCGACGCCGTGGCCGCCGCCCTCCAGTCGGGCCAGTTGGGAGGCGTCGCGCTGGATGCCTATGTGGTCGAGCCTCCAGACCGCAGCCATCCCATCTTCAGCCAACCGAACGCGGTCTTCATGCCCCATTCGGGAGCCGACACGCTTGAGGCTCTGGAAAACGTCGGCCTGATGAACATCGCCGACATCAAGGAGTTGATGGCGGGTGGCCAGCCGTCGCGCGTACTGAATCCGGAGGTGTTTAAGTGAGGATCGACGCCCAGGAACTGCGGGGCTTCGCCGAAGCGCTTTTCGCCGCCGCCGGCCTTGCCGCCGACAAGGCGCGCGCGGTCGCGCACTATCTGGTGGAAGGCGATCTCCTCGGTCATTCCACGCACGGCCTCGCGCTCGCGCCCTGGTATCTCCAGAGCATCCGGGACGGCGTGATGACCAGAGACGGCAGCCCCGAAGTCGTTTCCGACCGTGGCGCCGCCATCTGCTGGCGCGGATCGAGACTGCCGGGGGCATGGCTGGTTTCGGAAGGCGTGAAGCTCTGCATCGACAGGGCAAGACGGCACGGAACGGCAACGCTCGTCATTGGCGACAGCCATCATATCGGCGCGCTCGCCGCCTACCTGCTCGATGCGACGGGCCAGGGAATGATGGTCTCCATCGCGTCCTCCTCCCCGTCGGGCGCACAGGTCGCTCCTTTCGGCGGGCTGAAGGGCGTCTTCACCCCGAACCCCGTCGCCTACGGCATCCCCGCGCCAGCCGGGCCGATCCTCATCGACATCTCCGCCTCCATCACCACCGTCAACATGGCCCAGCGGATGATCCAGGAAGGGCGCAGCTACGAACATCCCTGGGCGATGGATGGCGCCGGCAATCTCTCCCTCGACCCGAAGGACATCGTCAACGGCGGCTCGCTGCTGCCGACCGGCGGCCTTGACCACGGACAGAAGGGCTACGGAATGGCGCTCGCGGTCGAGGCCCTGACTCAGGGCCTTGCCGGCTATGGACGGGCGGACGCACCCAAGGGAACCAACGCGGCCGTCACCGTCACGGTTCACGATCCGGAAGCCTTCGGCGGACTGGACAATTACCTGAAGCAGACGGGCTGGCTGGTCGACGCATGCCTCGCCTCGCCGCCCCGCGATGCGAACAAGCCGGTCAGGCTGCCCGGTCAGGCAGCCCTCGCAAGGCGGCAAAGGGCATTGGCGGAAGGCGTGGAACTGTACCCGTCCATCGCTCCGGGACTTCGCAAGGAGGCCGAGACGCTCGGCGTCCAGGTGCCTGCCTCCTTGTAAGGAAAATAACGGCCACGTTGTAATTTTTAGGTTCTGCGTCCAGTGCCTCCGGTTTGGTTTATTCGCCTGAACTTCGCAACCAAGCTCGTTGGGACTTGTGCAGAAGCCGTGTTGAACGGCTTAAAATATATATTTCAAAACAAAGGTTTATTTCGATAATCTGGATAC